>NZ_PQWO01000003.1:300000-431293 GCF_003231495.1 Acaryochloris thomasi RCC1774 | reverse complement strand
GCCAACGCGTCTCAAGATTGGTGCGCAAGACACTGTCATTCTCCAAAAAGCTAGAGAATCATATCGGTGCTATTTGGTACTTTATTCACCATTACAATCAATCCTTACCTATTTAGGACTACCATATTTTGATCATATTCTGCGGAGTTACCTATGTCTCTAAAAGTTTTAAATAACCGATATAGGCTCCTAAGAGTCTTAGGTCAGGGTGGCTTCGGCAAAACATATTTGACAGAAGATACTCACCTGCCTTCTAAATCATACTGTGTAATCAAGGAATTACAACCCATATCGGGTAGCAAAACAGCACAAAATCTTGTACAAGAAAGATTCAAAAGGGAAGCTTCTGTCTTGGAGAACTTAGGCCAAAAACATAGTCAGATTCCTACTTTATATGCTTTCTTCTCAGAGCGAGGAATGTTCTATCTCGTTCAAGAGTGGGTTGAAGGAAAAACGCTAACACAAAAACTGCAATCAGAGGGGTTAATGAAGGAGAAATATATTCGAAATCTAACAATTAATATACTCAATATTGTGGATTATATTCATTCTGAAGGTATTATTCATAGAGACATTAAGCCAGATAACATTATAATACGAGAAAATGATAACAAGCCCATACTGATTGACTTTGGAGCTGTAAAAGAAATCATGGGTATTCACTTAAATACACACGGTAGTATAAATAGCTCAGTTCGAATAGGTACTCCAGGTTTTTTACCTCCAGAACAAGCTATTGGTAGGCCTATTCCCTCCAGTGACCTCTATAGTTTAGGGCTTACTGCTATCTATTTACTTAGTGGAAAGCTCCCTCATGATTTTCCTACTGATTCAAGTACGGGTGACATTTTATGGCAAGCTCATTGCCCAAAACTATCTCCTTGGCTTACATCGATACTTGATAAAGCAATTAAGAACCACCCTCCCCAAAGATTTGCTTCTGCGCAAAAAATGAAAAATGCTTTACAATCCAAGACTACTTCTATTTCATCATTGGATGCAAATGGATCGGCAAATGGCAGTAATACTGTAATTCAAGGAACTACATCTAAGAGACGATTGAGATCTTCACCCTTTTTTAGGGGGGTATTCTTAGGATTTGGAGTATTAATAACATTAGGGTCAATACTAGTGGTTAGTTCTCCATCCTTGAGACTAAAGTTTCAAGAATTTTTTCTGCCTCCTCCTCTACCTGGTAATGGAGATCTTGCTCCTAATTCAGATCCCCCAAAAGATTTGCCAGAACAAGAGGTAGGACTAAATCAGTCTGGTACCCCTGAACCTACAACTTCAGAAAATAAACCTCAAGCTGAAGTAGTCGGTAGAGGCAATCTGGTAAACCAAGAAAATGGCGTTTCTGAGAGGACTGCTGAACAAAGACGCATAGAACAGGAAAAGGCTGCTGCTGAACAAAGACGTATAGAACAAGAAAGAGCTGCTGAACAAAGACGTATAGAACAGGAAAAAGAGAAACGGGAAGCTGAAGGAAGAAATTATTGCATAATCACAATTACGAGTGGACTTGTATCTTTGCATAGTGAGCCTGATCCCTTTAGCCAAGAAATTATCATTGTCAAACCAAATGATTACTATGTTATCAGTACTACTTTGAGAAAAACGCCTATAAGTGAACGCAGATGGCTAAAAATTGAATCTGGAGGGCGTCAAGGGTGGATCCCTGATGATTCTTTCACAATTGATTCGAAATCTGAAGCATGCTCATAGTGAAAAAATATTGATTTAGACAGATCTTAAAAACAATGAGTGAACAAATATCTAATCTTCTTTATGGAGTAATTGGAGGTGGAATTGCATCAACAAGCATAAAGCTTGTTGAGAACTATTGGATTGGACCTAGGTTGAATGAGCAATCAGAAGCCCGGAAACAATTGTTCAGATATGGTAAGCCACTATGGTATGCATGCCAAACTTTACAACACCGCTTGTCAGAGATTGAACAAAAGATGGATAGCCCGAGGACTTCTCTTGCAGCTTCTCCTAGAGATGCTCAGTCACTAAGCTGGTACACAACTAAGCATGGAAATTATATTTCTTCTTCTGCATATATGCTCGCTGTAGCTTCATTTTGGATTATTTCATATGAAAGAGATGTAGTTTATCTGAATTTCGGCAGAAAATCATTAACTGCTAACTTTCAAACAAAAATTGAAAATTTCAAGGACAGCGTATCAAATCGAACTAGTCTATGGCTTAATTACTTGAACGGTATAGGAGAGCAGTTAGCTGAAGAAGGAAGCCAGGAGCCTATATCATTTTCTAATTTTTGTATTAAATTACTCAATGAAGAAATTTATCTTGAATATTATATGCACCTATTTGATTTTTTGAGTGAGATTAATCAAGGCAAGTTTAGGGTCAATATCAGAAACACTGTTATTGCCTTGTTCGAGATAAAAGATTTTCTTTTATCTAACAGAATTGCTATACAGAACCGATGATTTTGCATAGTGTTTCTATTCATAGCTAGGCTATTTCCGCTTGATATCAAAGATGAAAAAATTTGGATCCAAGCAAAAAATACCGATGTTGAAGTTGATAAAGAACTAGAAGAGATGGGCATTTCTAGGAAAGAGATTGTAGTGGGTTTCCATCATCCTGCAATGCGCGAACATTCTGACTATGCTGTCCCGTAACGCTTGCTTTCAGTCATTGAATGGCCCTTCGAGAAATAAGCTTACAAGAAATAATGATATGAACAAAGCTGTACTACAACGCGATCTCCTCCAAGAACGCCTCAAAACCTTCATGACCCAACACGGAACCGAGTACCACCTACACAAGCTCGGCTTCTTTGGCTCCTACGCCCGCAACCAAGCCACCCCCGATAGTGACGTAGATATTGTATTTGCCACCAATCAGCCAAACCTATTCACAACAGCCGTACTCAAACAAGAGCTAGAAGCCCTGTTAGACCGTCCAGTTGATATCGTGCGTCTACACCCACATCTACATCCTCAATTCAAAGCTCGAATTGAACGAGAAGCCATCTATGTCTGATCGCAAAACTCTACTGCGAGAGCGATTAGAACGGGTTCTATCAATATTAGAGCGGATTCCCCGACGGTTTGCTAAAGTCAGATTTCATCAATAGCGACGCCGGTGTAGACCGCATGGACAGCATCTGCATGGTTCGGATTGCAGCAGGTGAAGAGTCCAAGAAAATTGACCTGATCATTGAAGGTCAGCTATTTGCCCAATACCCTCAAGTGGAATGGCGTGGTGCAATCGGACTTCGTGATGTCCTAGCGCATGGATACTTTCAAACAGATCCACAGCAGCTCTACAACGTCTGCCGAGATAATATTCCCGTGCTGATCGGAACATTACAGCAAATGATCAACGATCTGGAAAACACTTCAACTTGACCTGCTAGGCTCTAAAAAATGTGCAGATCTCTTGCTACTCATCGCCCCTCGGTCCTGCAACGCGATCGCATCTAAGATCTTCTCAAAATCTTCATGACCCAACACAGAACCGAGTACCACTTAAACAAGATCTGCTTTCTCCGATGCGAGAGGGATAGCATGGCCTACGCCTCTCGCATTAATGTTTCTAACTCTTTGAGACTGATAAGTAGCGAGGCAGAATCAAGTTAAAGATCAAATATTAGCAAATGCTCTACATGGCCCTCACCCCCAGCCCCTTGCCCAATGTTGGGCGAGGGGCTGGGGGTGAGGGCCAATGCAACGATATTGAATTTAATCAGGAATCTTCAAGTCAATTAAGTCTATCTACTTATCAGCTTGGTCTGATTTGGCATAAATGAGCAATAAGGAAGCGAAATCAGGTGAATGGACTTGATCGATGAGTCAGTAGCCACCGCTCTTACCCACAGAGACGGCGCTATTTTTGGCTCTAACCTTGAAGGCAGTCATAGATATGCCGGGGATTTTGTCTCCTACGAAATTTCCTGTTTGCAGGTTTTCAAGAATGGGCTGAATATCTCTCTGGCTCTGGCGATAGCGCTTAGCTAGAGATTTCAGACGACGCTTGATGGAGGTAATAAAGTGAACCTCAGTCATGCTAGTTCTGATTGAGATCGTGCCACAGTTCAGGCATCGGGACGGTTTGACCGGCTTGAGCTTCCTAGGTAGCAGCCTTGAGGTCAACCAGGGTTTGATTGTTGGGTTCTAACTCATCTATGGGGTCGAGACCACTATGTGTTGGCAGCAGGGCTAGAAGAGAGTCCCAAAGATCGACCGGAACCAGGACATCCGTTTTTTCTCTCGCGGCGTTGCTTAGGTAGCGATCTTTAGAGTTGCGATGGCTGTTTATGTAGTTGTCCTCTGGAGGCGGGCCGGAGACCATCGCAGTATTTTAGATATACAAGCAACCCACGCGATGAAGACACTCTCATGAACGGATTGGTTCTAGGTTGTCCGGACCTGCTTAGAGTTAGTTGCTAACCATGATAATGCAAACTCTTGGTAAAACGGAGTAGCAAGATTCTCTCTTCTAATTAGTGATTTAAATACTACGTTCTATGTACCTTGATAGCTGTTGGATAAACTCTTCTGTTTTTTTAGGTAGATATGCTCGGGCTGAATAGACAGCATGAATAGGAAAGCTTTTTAAATTGTACTTTGATAGAACTTTGTAAACATCTCCATTTTCCAAGGCCTCTTTAAATACCCAAGCTGGCCCTAAATGAATGCCCAATCCATCTTTAACTAAAGTTCGAATTGCATTCACGCTATTGACGGTGATGTTGCTTCGTATTTTTGAATAGGGATATTTATTACCATCAGCAAACTCGATATCACTTCTAGCCTGAATTGGCGAGTATAGAATGAAGTTGTGATTGACTAAATCGTCAGGTGTATTCGGCGTACCGTAGCGCTTTAAATAGTCGTGACTGGCTACAAGAACCCTGGAAACTTCACCAATTTTCTTGGCAAGCAAGTTAGATTTCGACGCTTCTCCGATCCGGACTGCAACATCAATATTTTGCTCAACCAAGTTGATGAAATGGCTACCGAGCAATAATTCCACGGACAGCTCAGGTGCACTTTTCAGTATCTCATGGACAACTGGTACAACGAATTCAGCGCCAAAGTCAACGGGTGCGCTAACTCTGAGCGTTCCCTTGAGTCTCTTGACACCACTGGTTATCTCATCTTCCAGAGCTATTTCATCATCGAGTAACCGACGCAGGCCTTCGTAGTATTGCTGGCCAAGCTCGGTTGGACGGGTGTGACGTGTTGAACGATGCAGCAATTTCACATGTAAGTGCTTCTCAAGTGCCGCTATCTTACGGCTTAGAGATGATGGCTCCATGTGCATCTGTTCGGCGGCCTTCTTGAAGCTGCCTGCTTCAACAACCTGGATAAATAGCTGCTGGAGGCTGTGCATGTTTATTGCTCTCAACGCAAGTTATGATTGCAATTTTTTCTACTACCCATACTTTTGTCAATTAGCTACAGTGATCGAGCAAGCAGAATTGCACTCAATGAAGCAAGCGATCGCTGCGTAAAATTTTCAATTATCTAGGAGTTAGCTATGCCTAATTATGATTTGACTGATAAGGTTGTGCTGGTTGCCGGGGGTGCCAAGAATCTAGGTGGACTGATTAGTCGAGAGTTTGCCGGTAAAGGAGCCAATGTAGTTGTTCACTACCACAGCCAATCCTCCCAGCAGGAGGCTGAATCGACCGTGCAGGCCGTTCAAAAATTGGGCCGAGAAGCATTTTCGATCCAGAGCGACCTGACGAAGCCAGAGAATGTCACTACTTTGTTCGAGCAGGCTAAAGATCGATTTGGCAGAGTAGATGTGGCTGTAAATACCGTCGGTAAAGTGCTGCGCAAGCCAATTGTCGAGACGACTGAAGCTGAATTTGATTCAATGTTCGATATCAACGCAAAAACAGCCTACTTTTTCATTAAAGAGGCAGGTAAACATCTCAATGACAACGGCAAGATTATTACCATCGTGACATCGCTACAGGCTGCATTTACTGACGGTTACTCAACCTATGCGGGCGGTAAAGCCCCCGTAGAACACTTCACTCGTGCAGCGGCTAAGGAGTTTGCCTCCCGTGGCATCTCCGTCACCGCTATTGGCCCTGGACCCATGGACACCCCCTTCTTCTATGGACAGGAAACACCCGAGCGCACAGAGTTCCACAAGTCCCAAGCAATGGGCAATCAACTGACTAAAATTGAAGATATTGTCCCTATCATCAGGTTCCTAGCAACTGAGGGTTGGTGGATTACTGGGCAAACAATTTTCGCCAATGGCGGTTACACCACTCGGTAGGTAAGTACTTGACTCGCTAGCTTGGATGCTGCTTGACCGTTTTTAGTCGCGGAGACAAGTGGCATCTGTCGATTCTTCTTTGACTGTGGAGGCTTTATGCATAACAGAATCTTGATTGCCTTGGCTATTGTAAATATGAGTGCTGTCCAAGCCTGCGAGAGTGTCCAGACACCATTGCCCCAGTCTAGGGAAACTGTCAGCGAATCGTCTGAGCCTAGGGAGGGGGGCAGCGAATTATCTAAGCCTAGGGCCGTTGTCAGCGCACTGGTCGATGCCATGCAAACGAACGACGCGGAACGGATACGTTCGCTGTTCGATGCCAACGCCTCACAGGCATATGGGGATGGGGCTGCGAAGTCGGGAGAGGCATTTTTTCGTTGGCTTGATAGCGACATCATTGAGCGCCAAGGTCGAGTTGAGAACGCGCAGCTCGCTGTCAACGGCAACGAAGTGGTCGTGACCGGCCAGTATCGCAGTATAGGCTACGCGAGCGAGGCCAACTTCCTACTGACAGTTGAAAATGGGCGCATTATCAACTGGCGTATGCGGTATTGAAGCACTTTCGCCAGAAAATATTGTTGGCATGGATCGCTTGAACTTAGTACGGATAGGAAACACTAGAATGGGTTGCGTTCCACAAGTCTCAAGCAGCGGGTAACCAACTGACTCAAGTTGAAGATATTGTCCCTATCATCAGGTTCTTCGCACCTGAGGGTTGGTGGATTACTAGCCAAGTGTTCTTCGCCAACGGCGGCTATACGACCCGTTGAGAATCGAATCAGCGAACGTACTCGACTAAAAAGACATCTGATTGTTAATACTATGATTCGCAAACTCGCTTCAGGCTGCTTCCGTCCCATGAGACCGCGCGATGTGAACGAAGCGCACCGGGCAGCGACGCCGTTGGAGTTGCTATTCGACTTGGTGACCGTCATTGCGATCGCAGCGGCAGCGACCGGGCTGCATCATGCCATTGCCGAGGGGCATTTCGTCGATGGCACTCTCCGGTTCGCAGCAGCCTTTTTTGGCATCTGGTGGGCCTGGATGAACTACACCTGGTTTGCCTCTGCATACGATAACGACGATGCCCTGTTTCGTTTGTTAACGATGGTGCTCATGGGCGGCGCATTGACGATGGCGGCTGGCATTCATCTGTTCTTTGAATCAACTAACCTGACCCTAGTGGTGATTGGGTATGTGATTATGCGTCTTGCCCTAGTCGTGCTTTGGCTTCGAGCAGCTCGATCCGACCCAGCATCTCGGAGAACTGCACTATGGTACGCAGGTGGAATCACACTGGCACAGGTGTATTGGGTCGTTCTGCTATTGAGTCAGCCCCTACCAAGGGTTTTGTTCTATATTCTGTTTGCGTTGGGAACCATCCTAGAGCTGACGGTCCCTGCCCTTGCCGAGCGCAATGGCAGCACGTCATGGCATCGGCATCACATTGTCGAACGGTATGGCCTGCTGATCATCATTGTTCTCGGTGAAACACTGCTGTCTAGTTCAATGGCACTTGAGCAGGTCTCTGATGGTTTTGACGGTCAGTTAGTCTCTATCGCGTTGGTAGCGCTAGTGATTGTGTTCTCGATGTGGTGGCTATATTTTTCACCAGAAGAACATTTAGCAACAAACGAGCTGTCGAGGGCGCTGACTTGGGGATATGGACATATTCTCATTTTTGCGTCCGGTGCAGCGGTTGGTGCAGGCTTTGCTGTGCTAGTTGATGTGGTAACAGATCATGCGAAGGTCGGTGTACTCGCTGGTCATTATGCTGTAGCCATTCCGGTGGCGCTTTACCTAGTGGGCTTGTGGCTTGTGCGTGATCGGTTCACCTTTAGTGGTGCAGCACAATACATACTCCCGGTCTTTGCTGGATTGATTCTGATTGTGCCGTTGCTGCTGTCGCTGGAAGGGGTTGCTACACTAATGGTGCTTTGTGTATTGGTCAGGAACTACACAACCTGCAAGGTATGAAAACGGCTGTACTACGGCGCGATCGCATCCAAGATCTCCTCAAAACATTCATGACCCACTACGGTACCGAGTACCACCTAGCCAAGTATTTGATCAATGCCAAGTTACTGTAAAGATATTGGCACTATCAACAAAGAATATGAAGACTGAGCAACTCAACACCCAGTACGGCATTGCAGATCAGCTCCAGTTCATTGACGGCAAAGGAGGTTTCCCCAACGTTGAGATCAGTAATGGAAAAGCAAAAGCCTTAATCTCCGTGTACGGCGGCCAAATTCTGTCCTATCAGCCCGCTAATGAGCCCGAAGATCTTCTATTCCTCAGCACAAGAGCCTATTATCAGCAGGGCAAAGCCATTAAGGGGGGGACCCCCATCTGCTGGCCTTGGTTTGGTCCCGATCCAGAGGGATTAGGGCGTGCCAGCCATGGATTTGTTCGCAATCGACTGTGGACCGTGATGGGCACTCATACGACTGAAGATGGGGCCACCGCAGTCACTCTCGGAGTCGTCAATACGCCAGAGACGACAGAAATTTGGCCACAGACCTTTGAACTTTCGATCACCTACACGGTGGGTGAGACGCTGTCGATAGAGCTGAAAACTCAAAATACCGGCAGTCAGGAATTTTCAATCTCTCAGGCTCTCCATACCTATTTCAAGATTGGCGATATCAACCGGGTGCAGGTGTTGGGCTTAAACGGCTCCGATTATATCGATAAAGTTGACGGTGGGCAGCAGAAAACACAGCAGGGTGTGGTGGAGTTCTCTGAAGAATGCGATCGCATCTATACCGAACCTCCTGCCAAGCTAATCATCGACGATGCAGCCCTAGATCGCCGCATCAACATCACCTCTGAAGGCAGCAAAACCGCCGTTGTTTGGAACCCTTGGGTCGAGAACTCCGCCAGCATGGGTGACTTAGAAGACACCGACTATCAACGTTTGCTCTGTGTGGAGACCGCCAACGCTGCCCAAGATATCGTTAACGTCTTGCCCGGTCAGGCCATGAGCATCAAAGCCCATTACTCCATTGAGCGTTGACCGGATCTGTCGCCCTTACTGAGTAACGTCGGCACCGTGAGTGGGGGCTTAAGCTGAGCGTTCATCCTTCGCAGAGGATTATGTCCTATGATTTCTGGATGTGCCGATACGAAGGACTGTGAACCTCAGCAATGCGTCAAAACCGACTAAAGTCTTTACCGACCACTAAGCTATCCCTAGCAATTGGCTTTGGGGTTCTGGTAAGTCCTGCGATCGCATGCGCTCCCGTCGAATCGATTCCTTTTCGGGGGGCAGCCGTTCCTGATTGGTATGAAGCGCATCGCATTCATGCCCACAGTCGGATTTCGCCTCTTGCTTACGCAAGATATAAGAAAAATGCTCAGCGGCGGGCGCAGAAAGGTAAACCCGCCTATCCTCCACGTATCCAGACTTGGCTGGAGGCCTATAGAAAGGCTGGCGCAGGCTTCAAAAAACTAGGTGCCCCGGCCTTTACTCGACATATAAAAACCCAGGATGAAGATCCCATTTGGCCCAGCGCAGTCCCCGTTGACGCTCAGGGCCGACCTCAGCTAAGGCAGGTCAAAAATCAAGTACAGCCGATGGTTACAGAGGCCCATGCTGCGGGTCGAAAATTCTTAGCCTACTACTGGGACGTCTCCGACACGCGGATGTTCAAGCTGAATCCCGAATGGGGATGCAAAACCGTCAATGGTGCCCCCGCCGGACATAAGGCAAAAGGGCAGTACCTAGATATTTCTAGCCCCTTTGGTGATGTCGTCGCCCAACGGCTGCAAGAGCTGCAGCGCTATGGTGCTGATGGGGTTTACCTTGACTTTCGCCACTATCCGCCAGAGGGCTGTTACGGAACCGCCCTTGAATCGAGCTTTCGTCAGGCCAATCCCAGACTCGCCCGTAGAAAACGAACCTTTCCCACGTACCAAGAGGCACTCAAGCAGTTCCAAGCAAAGGCGATGGCAAAGGTGATGAACGAGTGGTCAGAGCAATTCCGCAATGACCCTAACTTTGCCTTTATTGTCAGCACTACCTCACTACCGACCTTGGTGAATCCAGAAATGACGGCGGATCTGGCACGGGCAGGAATACCGAAAACTGAATATCATGTTGCCACGCGCCACGGCATCAACCTCAGACTCTTTCGCAACCATCCCGATCTGTTGCTCAACAAACCCTCAGATGCGGTGCAAATGGCCCTGGGCTGGAATCTACTGCGAACTATTTCAGGGGCCTCTCCCCACGTGTGGATCAATGGTGTCCCCACCTATGAACAGCTCTTCAGTGCCGTTGGTGCTGTCGTCACGCATGGGGGCGTCGCTAATGTAGATGTCGATGAACTCAACATCACCGCAGCCGTTAATCGACGAGGCGCAACTCCCCGCGATGTTCTAGAGAAAATATTTGCCCTCGATCAACAATTGGGGCCTTTGTTTGAAGGCGCAGCTCCTGTTCGCCGTGTTGCGGTTCACTTCAGTGAGACGTCACGCAACAAACGCAGCCTCCGGAAGCGATGGATCGACGTCGCTGGTCCCGTCACTGAGGTCTTTGAGCTACTGCTAGACAAGCAAATCCCCACCGCCGTTATTGATGATCGCATTTTGGCAGAGGGAGATCTCTCAGTGTACCAACACATTATTTCGCCCACGGTGAGTGAACTGTCTGAGCAGCAGCAAAAAAATATCGATCGCCACAACGTCAAACTATTGTCTATTGAGGCACCACCCGCATTTAACCGGACACGGCGCTATCGTAAAGCCTTAACCCCTGTATTTAAAGATCCTGCGATGACGCCGGTCAAGATTGAAGCATTACCCGAGGGTTATCAGGCTGTTCTCTGGTCTGCTCCCAAAAAGCAAAAAACATTGCTGTCGATTATCTCGCCATCTTTTTCACAGGTACAAACGCAGACCCTCGCCCATCCCCTAAGTACCCAGGGGATTAAAAGTCTGCCTAGCACGAGAAGTCAACCGGTCTCCATCGAGATAGATTGGCAACAGCTTGGATATTCAAATCAAACGATTTGTGCCACTGATGGGCTGACGGGGCAATCATTGGGTCGCCCTCGCCAACGGATGAAAGTCGATTTGAAAGCACAGTGGCACTTATTGTCATTTGAGCCTTGTTCTTAACTAGGCATGAGAGATGACAAAATTAGCGCAGTTTGTCCATCCTAATTGAGGGCTAAACGTCTTCTGCAACCGGCTCTGCTGCCTCTGCGGCGGGATCTGTCTCTGTCGTATCAGACGAAGATTCTGCTGTCGCTGGATTTTCTGAAGCTGTTTCTGGACTTTCTTCTACAGCAGTCGTCGCGTCCTTTGCTGCCTCTGCAGTGGGCGCTGCCGTCGCTTCCTCCGATGAAGACTCTGCCGCAGCCGGGGCTTCTGAAGCTGTTTCTGGATTTTCTTCGACAACGGCATCCGTTACCGTTGGCTCCACCGATTCTGGTTCCGGCTCGGCTGACTTTGCACTGGGTTTGGGGCCACGCATCAACGCAGGAGAAATTTTAGGCTTGCGTTCCTCACGATCTCCTCGACCTTTACCGCGACCCCCTTTTTTTCCCTTACTGCGATCATCGCGCTTGGCTTCGTCGCCACGCTCGGCGCGCTCAGATCTCTTGATGGGTCGCTCAACCATGATTCAACAATTCTTTACGTCTTGCCAATCCTACCTTGAAAGGCTGGTTTCTCTCAATCAAGTTGATTGTAATGATGGTCCCGAAAACAGCTAGGGCTGAAGGTTATAACCCTGCAGCCCTAAGAGATGGATGTACAGCTTAATCAGTCGCAGCCGACTGTAGCTGTGTTGAATCCTTCGCTACAATTTTCTCTAGCAAGATATCTAGGGCTTTAACGTACTGAGGGTCCGCCGAGGTTGCGAACTTCTCTCGAGTCCGCTCCTCAAGCTGTTCTTCAGAGAGCTTGACGGTGTAGTCAGGCTCAATCCCCTTCTTGTTAATGTCTCGCCCGCTGGGGGTGAGGTACTTAGCGATGGTAACGGCTAAGCCTGAGCCATCCTCTAGTGGATGGACGGACTGCACAAGCCCTTTCCCGAAGGTTTTGTCGCCCACAAGCACTGCACGATTGTTGTCCTGTAAAGCTCCGGCTAGAATTTCGCTAGCGCTGGCGGAGCCACCATCGACTAAGATCACCATCGGTTTGTCGGTGAGCTTGCCGCGCCCAGCTGTGAGCCGATCAACTTCACCTCGGCGGTTAACAGTGGACACAATAGTGCCTTTATCCATCCACATCCGGGCAATCTCAGCACTAGAGTATAGAAGCCCACCAGGATTGAGACGCAGGTCGAGGATATAGCCTGCGGCATCCTTCTTCTTGAGTTTATTGATCGCGATCCGCATGTCAGCGGCTGCGTTGCTGCTGAACTGAGTCAGGCGAATATACCCGATCCCACCCGAAGCAGAGGGGCGATACTCTGACTCAACGGCGTGGAGTTCGATTCTTTGTCGTTTGATGGTAAAGCTCAGCTGCTCGTCTCCCCGCTTAACGGTGAGCATCACTTCTGAATCAACTGGACCTCGAATCAAGCCCACGACTTCGTTGATATCTAGGCCCTCTGTTGAGGTTGTATCGACCTTCGTAATCACGTCCTTAGGCAGAATTCCAACCTGAGATGCAGGGCTGCCCTCAATTGGAGAAATAACGGTAATTTCTTTGCTCTTCTCGTCCTGGGTGATCTGAATACCGACCCCAGTTAACTCACCGGAGGTATCGATCTGCATGCTTTTAAACTGCTCTGGATCGAGGAAGCGGGTATAGGGATCTTCTAATGGCTCCAGCATTTCGCGGACGGCTTCGTACGCTTCTTTGTTAGAGCTATAGTTCCGCTTTAGATATTTGTTGCGCACGGCGCGCCAGTCGGTTCCGTTGAAGGTGCCGTCTACGTAGTCATGATTGATGACTTGCCAAACTTCATCAACGATCTCTTTAGGGCTTTCTTTAAAGAGAGCCCAGCTTTTTGAAAAATGCAGGCCCGCTCCAGTGAGCACGACGCTTGCACCGACAAGGGCAGTGGCTCCTAGAACAAGACCACGCTTTGAGATCACCATAGACTTACCCGGGTTGTTGTTGAGATGCGCTGATGTCGCGCTTCGGTTGCGACTAAGATACGACTAAGCTAATCGTACCCATTTTGACTCCAAAAGTACGCCCACTCTAGCATATGCATCAAAAATCTTGCAGCTCACGCTGAGGGGATCGTGGAGGTGTGAGAAGGGTCAAAATATCCTTCTATTTAACTTGATGGTTTAAATGCCGAAACGGTTCCGGTAATGCTGAACGATTTGATCTGTGACGACGGCAATGCTGAGTCCATCGGTGTCGATCTCAATGGCGTCATAGGCTTTGCAGAGGGGAGAGAGTGACCGTTGACTATCTTTTTGGTCTCGTTGGGCAATTTGCTGTTCGAGCTGCTCGAGGCTAATGGGGGCTGCGCCCTGCTGCTCTAGATCTTTATGTCGTCGCCGAGCGCGCTCTAGGCTAGAGGCTGTTAAGAATATTTTCAGACCTGCTGCTGGGAAAACCTGCGTCCCGATGTCTCGGCCTTCCGCGGCGAGACCACCGGATTGACCGAGGATACGCTGCTGGCGAACGAGGGCCTGACGGACGGCGCTTTGGGCGGCAATGGCAGAGACGGATTGGGTTACCTCTGGGGAGCGAATTGTGTCCGTGACGTCTTGCTGTTGCACCCATACGCGGGGAGGGTGATCTGGATTGGCGTCTAGCTGCAGTTTAATGTCACTTTGGCTGACGAGATCGGCAATGGCGAGCTGATCGTCAAGCTTAATTTGAGATTGTAAAACGAGCCAGGTGATGGCTCGATACATGGCACCGGTATCTAGATATTTCAGCCCTAACTGTTGGGCGCAGAGACGAGTGACGGTGGATTTACCTGCGCCTGCTGGACCATCGATGGCGAGGATGGGGGGGCGAGCGTCTAGCAAAATGTTGTCGATCAGGCGTGTGTTGCTGAATTTGGTTGCGATCGCAACTCTCCCCACATCCTTAACCTCAGAGAGTGGCTCCAGCGTCACCGGATCCACTAGATCAACATACTCAATCTCAACTTCCGGCACTGGGGCCAGCCGATGACGAACGGTATTAAGCAAAGCCTCACGCTCTCTCACGCCCGATTCAAAACGCTGCTGAGCTGCCTGCAGACCCTGGTAGATGATTGCTGCATCTGCTCGGGCGTCGAGATATTGATTGCGAGAACTCAACGCTAAACCGCTGGCTTCCCGCACAGTCGGACAGGGCACAATCTCCACCGGCACATTCAAATCCTGCACAAGGCGCTGGATAATGACTAATTGCTGGGCATCCTTTTGGCCGAAGTAGGCGCGATCGGGCCGCACGAGATTCAAAAGTTTCAGAACAATGGTCGCCACGCCCTGAAAGTGTCCGGGCCTGAACGGACCACACAGCCCATCGTCAAGGTGAGCGGGAGGCACCACCGCCGTCAGCCCCTCGTCACCGTCACCGAGTATCTCGCTGGAGGTAGGGGCAAAGATCGCGTCCACTCCCGCTGCCTGACACCGTTGCTGATCCTGCTCTAGGGGTCTGGGATAGCGATCTAAATCTTCAGTGGGCGCAAACTGCAGTGGATTGACGAAAATGCTGACAATCACCCAGCGGTTCTCGTGGCGGGCTCGCTCAATCAGGCTGAGGTGCCCTGCATGCAGCGCCCCCATCGTGGGCACTAGTCCCAATTTGCTTAGCACAGGCGTCGCTGGCTTAGGTGTGGCCTCCATCATCTGCAGAAAGCTTTGCAGACCCGCTATGGTGCGAATAATGGGAACTGTATCCATGCTGCACTTAATATCTTGATGATCAGCGGCTAGGGGCACCAGTTGCAATCGAGCGACGGACTAAGACGCTGAACCTCGACCCAGAGGGAGTCTTAGTCAGGAAATGGCTTTTGTCCCTCTCTCTTTTGCTCTAAATTTAGGCATCAAAAAAGGCACCGACGACTGGCCGTGTTTCGTCTCGATGCCTTTTTTGTTATGTTCGCTCCTCACACAATCGTGATTATTCAGGAACGTATACCCCCTTGTCAAGGTTTGCTGTGGTCACGCATGGCGAGAGAGGCTGGGAATGGAAACGCTACAGCTCTTCGGGGGCCATCAGATGCAGCAAATCTTGGAGCAGAAAGGCCAGCACGCGCTGAGTCGTGGCGATTAAACCCAGTCGAGCCTGACTCAAGGCTCGATTTTGCTGGCTCACCTCTCCGAAGATGCGACAGTCTCGATAAAAATGTAGAAAGTCCTCGCCCCACTGCTGGGTGTAGCGAACGAGGCGTTGATGAACGAGGGGCCAGGGGAGGGGTACCCCAGGCCATTGATCGCTTCGCCAGACCTGTTTGGGTGTTTGGAGAGCACCCGGAAAGTCAAGCAGGGATCGAATTAAGGTCTGTTCTGCAGGATGCTGCAGTCGAAGTTGGTCCTGTGCTGTACACCAAGAAATCGGAGTAGAGATCGTTGGAAATCTTTGCTCGCCAGCCCGCAGATCAATCAATCCTTCGCGCTGGGCCAGACACAGCAGCGAGCAACAGCGAGCATGGGCGTACTGGACTGGGAACAAAAGAGGATCGCTAAAGCTAGCGTCCAGCGCGGCTGGACTTGGCAAGGGTAGGCGGGGGGGGAAGGCCGTGAGCTGCTGGAGATGGGTTGCGATCGCATCTGCCGAAAACTGCCCATAAATCCAGGCCGGTGCTTTTACCCACAGCTTCAGCCCCTGCGTGACGGGCACCGCCGCCAGGAGCGCCTGGGCAACCTCTGCCGCCGACTGCTGACTCGCAAGCTGAAGCGCCACTGCAGAGACGAAGGTGCCGGCTCTTGCCTCAGCCTGTAGGGGGATAGATTGCAGAGAAGCCGGGAGAGAAATTGCTGCATCTATGAACAAATCGGCTAACGTTTGCTTCATAGACGGATAGGCAATCGAGACCATTGTTTGGCCTGCTACTATCTTGCCAGCCCTGACTTTAGCCGATCCCATCAATGCCTCCATCCGCCACGAACCCCACTTCTCTAAAATGGCAGCTTTTACAATCTAAGCTCCTCGTGGTGATCATACTGCTGCTGATTCTAGGCGTCTTCTTCCGGCTCTATCACCTAGATCGAAAAATTTACTGGCATGACGAAGTTCTTACCTCTGCTCGGGTGGGAGGGCATCAGCGCCAAACCTACATAGAGAATGCCTTAGCCGCGTGTTTCTTTTTCATCCTTCAGAAAGGCTACAGCAGGGACTGATCGCCACCTACCAGGGGCAGATTGAACCGGTCCCCAAAAGTTCGCTATTTGAGCTCACTGACGCTATTTCTCAGTGAGGCTCTCAACAGACAAATCCATAGGAATCTTAGTCGCTACTTTGCTGTAGAACGCTAGCCAAAGACCACTGTGCGGTTGCCGTAAACCAGGACTCGATTTTGCAGATGAAGCCGGACGGCTCTGGCGAGCACAACCCGTTCTAAATCTTTCCCCTTGCGGATCAGATCTTTGGTCTCATCGCGGTGGCTGACGCGGACCACATCCTGTTCAATGATTGGCCCCTGGTCGAGGTCAGCAGTGGCGTAGTGAGCGGTGGCTCCAATGATTTTGACACCCCGTTCGTAGGCACGCTGGTAGGGGTTGGCTCCGGCAAAGGCGGGCAGGAAAGAATGATGAATATTAATAATCTGAGGGAACTTGGCGATGAAGTCAGCACTGAGAATCTGCATGTATTTTGCCAGCACCACCACGTCGATTTGATACTGCTGCAGTAGGTCTAATTGTTTGGCTTCCTGTTCCTCCTTCGTTGCGGCTGCGATCGGGATGTGGTGATAGTCGATGTTGAATTGAGTTGAGATCGCATCCAACTTCTCGTGATTACTGATAATCAACGGAATCTCTGCCTGCAGCTCTTTGGCTCGCTGGCGCAGGATCAGATCGTAGAGACAGTGATCTTGGCGGCTCACCCAAATCGCAATTCGAGGCACCGCATCAGAAAAGCTGAGCTCCCATGTGGCCTCCAGAGGCTCGGCGATGGCTTGAAACGCAGGGCCAATCAGCTCTCGCGGCAGCTTAAAGCCATCTAGCTGCCACTCGATGCGGGTCAAGAACCGATCCACCGCAAAATCCGTATGGTGATCGGCGTGGATAATATTGCCGCCATTGGCGTAGATGAAATTTGAGATTTTTGCCACCAGTCCCTGCTGGTCCGGGCAAGAAATTAGCAACTGTGCAGTAGAAGCAGACATATTCAGAGATTCACTCAGCTATCGTTGGATTGGGGCTGGGCCTTCCATTCAGCGACTGGCCGAGAGACAGCATCCAGAAAGGACGTTGGCACTAATTCAACGGCCCAAGACTGTGTCTCGGTTTTAACTGGATCAACCCGAGCATAAACGGCACCCCCTTCGTAATCTTTGCCGCCCAGGATCAGCGTATGGGTCTGTTGATTACTGAGGAAAACCTCAACTGTGGTGGGCTGATCCAGACCAAAGTCCTGTTGCTGGGCCGGTGAAATATCCAGCGTTCGCTGGCTTTGAGCTGTCGCTAGTAGATTGATCAAAAATAGTAGAGCGGCTTCATCAGCAGGACCCGCCTCTGGCGCTTCCATCGCCCAAGTGCTAGAACCCGTCACCTTCTTGAACGTCAGGGTTTGTACTGGAGTGGTGATGGTTAGACGCTGCACTTCGTCTTCACTAAATGTAAAAATCGCCGTACCAGTCTCTTCGGCTTCGGTCTGTGGCTGCGAGCTCTGCTGACGGTCCCAAATGAAGACGCCTCCGGCAAAGATCGCCGCAGTGATGACCAAGATCAAAGTATTAGATTTCATGGTTCTCTACTCATCGGTTGCTTCGTCAATACCCTACCGACGCTGCCACCAAAGCGTGACCGCAATCCCCAGAGCACTCACCGGCAGAAGCGCCCCTAGAATCGTTAATAGTCGCTGCCGCTGAGGTGTAATTTGTAGCCGACGGTTGGTGACCTCCTTCGGTCGAATCGAAAGGGACGGATTCGTTTCATCACTCCCAAGCCAAGTCACTGCATTCAGGAATAAATCTCCGTTTAGCACTTGCCCGAACGGTCCAGAGGATGCGAAATCAGAGTCGCCAATGACCACGAGCCGAGCGAGTGGCTTCGGCGTCGGTTTAACGGCAAAGTCTGCGGGTTTTGAATTCGGCGATGGCTTTGGACTCGGCGATGAGGCAGAGGATTGAGACGCTGCTGTCTGCTCCGCATTTTCATTAGGTGTCTTAGGCGCTGTCGGGGATTGGGGACTCGCCTCAGGGCTAGGAGCCTGAGCTTGCGGACTCGATTGTGGACTGGGCGATGCAGAGGGTGAAGCTGAAGGACTCGGAGACACGGGCGGCGAAGCAGAACTTTGTGCGTTACCTGTGCCATTCGTAGTTGGCGAGGGACTGGGTGATGGACTCGCAGACTGGGACTGCGGATCTGTGGGCTGATTAGGGGCTGGGGCTTTGTCTGACTTTTGGGGTGCCTGAGTTGCTGAGGACTCTGGCTCCAGCTCCTGAATCGCAACCCCGATCACTAAGGGACCCTGACGATCTTTCTGCTCATCAAATTGAAGCTGTTCGCTATCGGGTTCAGACTCGGCCCAACTACTCCCTCCAGTACGCAATAACTCGGTCACCTGCTGATTGGGTGCCTGCTCCACGTTGAGTGCCTGGGCAAGGGGAAAAAAGGAGATGCCCTGGGCAAAGTCTTCGGTGATGGGATGGGGGCCATAGTCAAGGACTACAGGGACGGCTGGCCCTAAGCCGAGCAACTGACCCGAGCCAGAGGCATCGACTACCAGCCGACGGTCCAGCGTAATCCCCCACTGCTTAAGAACTGGTTCTAGACCATGCTCTGTTTCAGGGTCGAGCAATAGTAATGCTTTCCCGCCCTGCTGCAGATATCCGTTCAGGAGCTTGATCTCTGCCGGGAGAAAGGCTCGCTTCGGTCCGGCAATAATCAGAACGTCCGTTTCTTCAGGGATCTGTTGCCGCTCCACTATGTTCAGAAGTTCTGTTTTGAAGCCCTGTCTGCGGAGGGCTTCTACAGCTTCTGAAAGGCTGGCCTGCGTGCCCGCGATGGGTCGCTCTCCGTGACCCTGAATGACAAAAACTTGGGTTTGCCGATCGCTGACAATATTTGCGATCGCAGCCGTCAAATTCACCTCTGTCAGTGCGGTGTCGAGGGTTTTCGTGCGGGCACCTGCATCTAAAACTACCGCCCCTGCTGTCTGCACCTGATACTTTTGTGCTAATCCTGGCTGCGCCTGCGGATCGACAAACTCAAACTCAAACTGAGGGCTAAGACGCTGATATTGCTCCAGTAGCGTTCTATTCTGGGGGTCCGTCACCTTATCGAAAATCAGAACCTTCAGCGGCTGCTGTAGCGATCGCACCACCTGCTTTGACTGGGGAGCCAGTGAAAATAACCGTGCCTCAGTCAAGTCAACTTGGGCGGGATAGCGCACGGCTAGAAAATTAATTAGCCCCAAAATAACGATTACCGCCGCTGCTGCAATCACCGAATTTGTGCCTGCCTGGATCGATCTCCTTCGCCACCAGCTATCCGGTGGCGGCGAGTACTGCCACTGGAGCAGAATGCCAAGTCCCAGCAGTACACATCCCCCGATGACCAGCCCTACCGGGAGCGCACTCCAGCTTGCAATCAGTCCCGCACAGACACCCGCAACCCCCAACAACACCCCCAACCACAGTAGGAGCATAATCAGTTTAGAGGAACCTTTGAAGTGGGGTAAAAAACGTTTCACGTTGAAGCAGAGGTAAAGAGATCAGGAGCGTTGAAACCGGAACAAATCAATGGATTGAGCCGTTAGAAATAGTCCCAAAACCACATAGCTCAAAAATAGAACAACACTGCTGCTATCTAAAACCCCTTGGCTCAGGGTGGAGTAGTGCTTCAGCAGCGATAAGTGATTCAAGATGCCCCCCAATGGACCCCCGAGACGCTCTCCCAGCAAATCCAAAATCCACAGAAGCAGAATGACGGCAAAGGTCAAAATCGCTGCCAGGATCACGCTATCTGTCAACGAAGAGATGAACAGTCCCAACGCCAAAATTGACGCGGCTAACAGCACTAGCCCTAGGTGGCTAACTAGCAAAATTTCCAGCGGCATCGGCGGATTAGCACTGCTGAAGGTCAATGCCTCTAGTGTAATGATCGGAACCACTAGCGTAATGAAGAATGTGAGCACCGCCATTAGCTTTCCTAAGGCCACAGCCCAGTTGGTAATCGGCGATGTTGCCAGTAGCTCCAGCGTGCCGCGTTTGCGCTCCTCGGCGTAAAGTCCCATCGATAAAATGGGCAGAATGACCAGGGCTAGCGACCCCATGATCCCGAGAAAAAGCTGCAAAATCGCGCTGGGAACGTCAATGGCGGTACCCGACTCACTGAGCTGACTTTGCAAGACATCAAATTGAGAGGCTTCTTCAATCACGCTCTGTAGAATGAATAAGAAGAAGAGCCCTGCCAGCAGCCAGAACACACTGGCAATCACAAACGCCAGGGGCGCCTTGAAGTATCCCCGCAGTTCTTTGCGATAGATAGCTAGCACATTGTTAACGATGAGGTTCATGTAAGCTCCTCCTCCATCGGATCCACGTCATCGGTTGGCTTTTGTTCTTCCGTGGTGAGGTTTAAAAATACATCTTCTAAACTTTTTGCGACTCGACGCATCTCAAAAAGTGGCAGATCTTTCTCTGCCAGCGCTGAGGCAATCTGCGGCCCTGGCTCTATTCCTAATCCAGAGGTCACCCGAACCTGCTGTCGCGTTTCTGTCTCATCGGATAACCACTTCACGGATTTGATCCCTCCGATTGAGTTTAGTTGGCCTTCAATGTCAGTGCGAGCGCCTTGCACATCAAGGTCATAGGCTGTACCCCCGATACGCTGAGCCATTAAGTCTTCCAGGGAACCCACGGCGACGACTTCGCCCTGATTAATAATGGCGACTCGGTTACAGGTCATGCTGACCTCGGGCAAAATGTGGGTCGAAAGTAGCACCGTCTTGTTCTCCGCCAAGGTTTTGATGAGATTTCGCACAGAGATTATCTGACGTGGATCTAAGCCCACGGTTGGCTCATCTAAGATAATGGCGGGTGGATCGTGAACAATAGCTTGCGCAATGCCTACGCGCTGTCGAAAGCCCTTTGACAGCTTATGGATGAGGACGTGCCGCTTTTTGAGAAGCTGGCATCGATCCAGGGCCCAGTCTACTTGGGAGTTGCGATCGCCTGCAGGCACACCCTTAATCCGCGAGACAAAATAGAGGTAACCTGCCACCGTCATATCTAGGTACAGCGGCGGTGTTTCCGGTAGATATCCGATCCGCTGACGTACAGCCATCGGTTTGTCATGGACTTCATATCCTGCAATGCGGGCTTCACCGTTGGTGGCCGGTAGGTAACCTGCTAGGATTCGCATCGTCGTGGTCTTTCCTGCGCCATTGGGGCCCAAAAGTCCTAAAATCTCACCCGGCTCAGCCCTAAAGGTGACATCTTTGATTGCCGTTGTTGAGCCATAGATTTTGCTTAGGTGCTCAACCTCAATCATCGCGTTCGTCAAATCCTGTGATCTATTTGTACAAAACTAGAGTACACCCCGAGCCGTCGCTGACCACGGGGCCCGTCATTCTGCTCAGCTTCCCCCTACCTGTTTGGGAGCTGCTCTGTATTCTGAAGACTCAGTGTACGAGAATACGATTAGAAACAGCTTAAGACGCTAACAATTCGCAAACATGCCTGTAAACCAGACGCCGCAAAATCTCGAATTGAGGATCACTGCCGAGTCGATGGGTTCAATCTGGCAAATTTCTCAAAATCATCTCAGTCAATTCGCCCGATGTCAGCGGAAGTTTCAATATCGCTATCTTGAGCAGTGGGGATTACCCACGGTCGATGCTCAGCGAGAACGGCAGATCCTCGGCTCACAGTTTCACTATTTACTGCAGCAGCAGTCCATGGGACTCGATATCCAACCCTTTCTCCAGGAGAACCCACCTCTACAGCAGTGGTTTGATGCGCTACAGCAGTCTCCGCCCCCCTCAATTGCGGGTGAACGCCAAAGTGAGCACCAGAAAACAATGGTCTGTGAGGGCTTCACGCTGGTAGCGGTGTACGATTTACTGATTCAAAACAGTCAGCAGGCTCAAATCTTAGACTGGAAGACCTATACTCGTCCTCGTGACTTAAAGGCTTTGTGCCGTGACTGGCAAACCAAGCTGTATCCCTATTTGCTTGTAGAAACCACCGGTTACAGTCCAGAACAGATTTCGATGGTTTATTGGTTTGCACAAGTGCGGGGCAAGGCGTCTCACTCTCTAGTGTTGCCCTATGATTCAGATCGGCATCAGCAGACGCACCAAGAATTGGTGACAATGCTACGGCAGTTGCGGCATAGCCTGGTTGGCTATGAACGTGGTCAGCCTTTCTCTCAAGTGCAGATCGAAGATGGACAGTGCGATGGTCGCCAGCACACCTGCCCTTTTCTGGTCCGCTGTCGTGGTCGTAGCGATCTGTTTGTGGGGGGGAATGATTTAGATGCGATCGCAGAGATGCCACTATAGCTCTTCCTTTCCACACAACCCTGCTGTCTCTTCATCTGAGTAGAAATAGCTAAAATGGCGAACGCCACTTCAATAACCCTCGGCGGAGGGCCATTGCTTGAATACCATCTTGATCTTCACTAAAATTAGCCTTCTGTAAGAAAGCAACATCTTCTGGCTGCGCAAAAATTGTGACGGAGCATTGAAGCCCTGTCCGTCGAATTTCTTGCTTTAGGCGCTGCAGCAGCATCTTTTTGATGTCTTCACCGTTGGACAGGCTGGGATCAACAACAAAGTCCCAGATCGCGGCGTTGAAAACGCCATCCCCAGTGACGCGGACAAATCCCACTACCGCGTCGTCTCGAAGTATGCGGGCCGTTACGAACAGGAGTGAATTCTGAAGTGCTATCTCTAGCTTTGCGAGATCACGAACGGGCTGCCCAGCCTTGGCAAACAGTTGATTTAAAGCGGGTAGGACTAAATCTTCGTCATTAGTCCTTGTAATAATGCGGGGTGTTTTGCTTGCAAACAACGTTATTGAGGGTTAAGTGATAAGGAGCAAAAGTCTTTGGGGAAAGCACATTTTTTGAAGACTTATTGCGCGTTTGAGACGCAGATAAAAGCGTTAGCATTTCTTTAGCTTATCTCAATGGCGTATCTAAGGTTATCTATAAAGAGGTGCCAATTGAGTGGTCTGTTGATTGATTTAGGTTCCTGTCTAGGTTTTATCTTGTCAGAGAAAATGAGGGAAGCTATGCTCGAAGGGTGCTTGCACAATCACACTGGGTAGTGTTCCAATTGATCGCAGGGGGAAAATCAAGAGCTGCTTGAGACTAAGATCAACGTGCTGGGATTGCTCCAAGTTGGTGGGGGACTCGGCGCCGAGAGCCAGTTAGTTTGCGCTTGGTTCTGCCCTATGATCCGATGTTGCCGTCAGTTCGCAATCGTTTGAGTTAACTCACCATGAGTCATTTCAGGTGTGACGTCACACCCATTACGACCCCAGAGCATCCCCACATCCTGTCCATTGGCGAGACGCTGACGATTGAACTCTCGATCGAGAATCAATCAAGCGAAGTTAGGCGTCTTCATCTCGTCGGTAGCCAACTCCCTGAGAATTGTTACACCATTCATTATCCAGATGTTCAGGTTTGGACGGGTTTGGTCGTGAAGTTCAACAGTTTGGAACTAGAGCCGGGGCAGGTCGGCCGAGTTCAGGTTCAGATTCACCCCCCCCAGGGGGCTCCGACCCAACGGCAGCAATTAACGCTTGCTCTTCACTCAGATCACCTTTCTGATGCTATGGACGTGCAGCAAACGGTGTATTTATACGTGGAGCCTGCCCATGATTTGCTGGTGATGCTCGAACCGAAGTCCCAAGCCATTAGAGGAGAGGTTGGGCACTATCAGATTCTTCTAAAAAATAATGGTTCTGTCCACCGACAGCTCACTGCTCAGGTTCGAAGCCTTAATCGCAAAAGTCTTGCAGTTTATGCGCTAGAGCCATTCGTAATTAATCTGGCACCCGAGACTGAAATCTATGTAGCTTTGGAAGTACGGCCTAAAAAGCCGGCCCGTTTTCAGTGGGGACGTCCTCGCCGCGAAAAATTTGAGCTGGGTTTAGAAGATCATGATGGGTTGCCGCTGCCGAGTAAGCTGCCCCAGGGCTCTCTGACATGGCAACTTCAGGGAAGTCTGCCGCGGCTCCTATTGCCGCTGGTTTTGGGTGCTACAGCTGCCGCTGCGTTGATCGGGATATTTTGGGGGCGACAGTCAGAAGTCCCCAAGATTGCCTCTCTGCAGGTTATTGCTACTTCTGAAGCAACGCAGGAAGAGGCTGTTCGCCTTAACTGGACAATTAAGAACCCCAAGCAACTCCAGAAGCTTGTTCTGATGCGGCAAGATAGCACTGGCCAGCAGACGCTGCAAACCCTTGATTTTAGCCAAGGTATCCCTGAGAAATTGCGTCAAAAAAATGCAGCGCGTGGGTTCTGTCAACTCAGCGCTGAATCCAAACCAAAAACGCTAACCTGCAAAAATGTTCTAGCGCCGATTCCCAATACTCAACTCCACCGGTTTCAACTTCAGAGCTTTGGGCGGCGGTCCGTGACTCAGCCTGCTGATTCAAAACTGACTGAAGCTGTCGCCATCCAGTCGAACCCTGTTCCTAAAGTTGTGGCTTTCTTCTCACCCAACACCGTATACACTTCTGACCAAAAAAGTACGGGCGTTTTAGTTGCCCAGGCGTCGAATCAGGGCAAAACAGAGAACAGCAAGGCCGGTGTCCTTCTCAATTGGGAGATTACTAACGCCCAGCGGATCAAAGAACTTCAGTTGAGAAGCTCGAACGGTCAATTGCGAACCTATGATCTGCAGTCTGGTGAGCTACCCCCAGCGTTGGCAAAGCACTGCTCCTTTGGGGAGATGTTGATTTGCAAGCAAGTGCCAACCCAGACCCAACAACCTGGCGATTATGTTTTTAAGCTGACGGCATTTCCTAAAGGGCGGCTGGCTAAAGCAACGGCACCGAAGGCTACTGGCCCCATTAAGGTGAATCCACAGCCTCTGCGCATTGCGAGCTTCCGTATTAATGGTCAGGATGTGACGGACAAGTACATTTATGATGTGGCGAAGCTAGGTCCTCAGGCCAAGCTGGATCTTGATTGGAAACTAGAGGGCGGTAATGAGGTCAGGGCCGCTATTTTCCCAGCGCCTGGTGCGGTGCCCACGGTGGGAAAAACCACCGTTCAGCTCAATCCGCTTTTTCAGAAGGGGACGCTCTTTCTGCAGGCAGTCGATGCGAGTGGTCAGCAAATCAAGCAGGCCGTCGCCATTGAGTTCCGAAATCAGCCGTCAACAGCTAAAAGTTTGCCTGCTTCACCTAAACCCCCCCCTCAATCGGTGGCAGTTCGTCCACCGCAGCCAGCGCCTGCTTCGCCTTTGAGTCGCCCAGCTTCACCGAAAGTAAGTCCTCCTGCGCCTGCTGCCCAACCCGTGTTCAAACCTGCGCCGGTCCGTCAGAGGCCGGTGGCGACAGCTCCCCCGCCTCGTCCTTCGAGTGAGTTGCTATCAGAGGCAAACGCCATCATTCGGGGGCTAGTGTTGGCCCGCAATGATGGCAAGATTGCTATTAACGGTGCGACTTGGCGAAAAACCCAAGATGCAATTCGATTGTTGCGTCAGGGATACAGTCGGTCTGAAGCGGCCCAGCGCTCAGGAGTTCCTCTCTGGAAGCTCGACACGCTAGTGGCCATTGGCAAACGGTAAGACGGGCGACGATATCGTCAGTGGCCAATGCCGACGTAGCTGAAACCTGCTTTTTTGAGGGCTGCTTTATTGAGGAAGTTGCGGCCATCAATGAGGATCGGATTGTTCATCAATGAGGCCAATCGGTTGTAGTCGAGTGACTGGAATTGTTGCCAATCGGTCACGAGAACGAGAGCATCGCAGCCAGCAGCTAGTTTCTCGATATCTGCCTCAACTGTAATATTGGATAAAGTGTGACGGATTTCTGACTGAGAAATCAGTGGATCATAGGCTTTGACTTTGGCGCCAAGACGGGTGAGGGCTTCGGTGAGGGTAAGGGCGGGGGCATCACGCATATCATCAGTATCGGGCTTAAAGGTCAGTCCCAGCAGCCCAATGGTTTTGCCCTTTAAAATCTTAAGGGTCTGCTGCAGCTTTTCAACCACTAGTAACCGCTGATGCTGATTCGTCTGTACGGTTGCCTTTAAAAGTACTGCTTCATAGCCGTAGTCGTCGGCGGTATGGACAAGGGCTGCCACATCTTTAGGAAAGCAGGAGCCGCCCCAGCCTAAGCCTGCCTGCAGAAATTTGTTGCCGATTCTAGAGTCTAAACCAATCCCCTGGGCGACTTGGAGGACGTCAGCCCCGACGCGATCGCAAATATTAGCGACTTCATTGATGAAGCTAATTTTGGTCGCCAAAAAAGCATTGGCCGCATACTTCACCATCTCAGCGGAATTCAGCTCCGTCACCAGAACCGGCACCGGCGGCAAAGTTTTATCTTCACTGGCCTCATGATTGACAATGGGGGCATAGAGCTCTTTCATGATCGCAATTGCCTCAGGAACATTGCTACCCAGCACAATTCGATCTGGATTGAAGGTGTCGTAGATGGCCGAGCCTTCTCGTAAAAACTCAGGATTGCTGACCACATCAAATTTGGCATCTTTCGCCGCAGTTTGACTCTCTGTCAAGCCATCAACAATGACCATGCGCACCCAATCCCCAGAACCAATGGGAACCGTTGATTTGTTGACAATGACCTTATAGCCACCGTTGAGGTTTTGGCCAATGCCTCGCGCCACCGCCTCAACATACTGTGTATCACTTTCGCCACTGGGTAATGGTGGCGTACCGACCGCAATAAAGAGCACCTCACCGTGATGCACCCCTGCAGCTAAGTCCGTCGTAAATTCAATTGTGCCTGCTGCGATAGCGGACTGCAAAACCTCAGACAGCCCAGGCTCATAGATGGGAGACTGCCCTGACTGCATGAGTTTGACTTTCTCTGCATTGTTGTCAACGCAAATGACGTGATGACCGACATGGGCAAGACAAGCACCGGTTACTAGACCGACGTAGCCAGTTCCAATTACGCAGACCTTCATGCACTTACACTCCACTAGATTAAAGATAATGTTACAGACAACAGAACAATAGAAATGTCCATTCAGCAGTAACCTAGATTGCAATCTAGGCTGGACTTACCCTATCCGATAGACGATTGGAGAAATCCTCGACGGTTTGCTGAAGGCCTTCAGAAAGTGGCACCATCGGCTGCCAGCCTAGGTGCTTCTGAGCCTGGGAAATGTCTGGGCGGCGACGTTGGGGATCATCCATTGGCAGCGGTTCAAATTTAATAGATGCTTCGGGATTAATAAGATTTTGGATTTGTTTGGCAAGCTGAAGGATCGTATATTCGTCGGGGTTCCCTAGGTTGATGGGTCCTGTTTGGTCACTATTCATGAGCCGGATCAGCCCTTCAACCAAATCAGAAACGTAGCAGAAGCTGCGGGTCTGTTCCCCCGACCCATAAACCGTGAGCGCCTCGCCCTGCAGAGCCTGAGCCACGAAATTGCTGACGACTCGGCCATCTTGGAACAGCATTCGGGGGCCATAGGTGTTGAAAATTCGAGCTACGCGAACATCGACTTGATTTTGACGGTGATAATCAAATGTGAGAGTCTCAGCCACCCGTTTACCTTCGTCATAGCAGCTGCGAATACCAATGGGGTTAACGTTACCCCAGTAGGTTTCGGGTTGGGGATGTACCGCAGGATCGCCATAGACCTCTGAGGTCGAGGCCAAAAGAAAGCGGGCCTTGACCCGCTTGGCTAAGCCCAGCATGTAGAGCGTGCCCATCACGTTCGTTTTGACGGTTTTGACGGGGTTGGACTGATAGTGAACGGGCGAAGCCGGACAAGCTAGGTGATATATCTGATCAACTTCGAGACGAATGGGTTCTGTAATGTCATGTCGAATCAGCTCAAAAAAAGGATGATTGATCCACTTGAGTAAGTTTTGTTTACGACCCGTGTAAAAATTATCGAGACAGACGACATCGTGATTTGCCGCCATGAGGCGGTCGATTAGGTGTGACCCAATAAAACCCGCCCCGCCCGTGACTAAAATTCTCATTGTTTTGCCAGTGATGAAAATAACTCTGCAAACAGGCTCTAGGTCAGAACAGGAAATTGCCAAAAGGCAACACCAAAGTTTCAGATGATTCTAGCAGTTTGGGGTATGGCTTCTTGTCCAGTTGCTATTTTTAATAGCTCTCAGTGATATTCATGAAGTAGAGGAATTTTTGGGGCCACCAAAAGAGGGCAGGAGGCGTCGGGCAATTCCCGGTTGTTCTTCGGTCGATTCTTGCTGGATTTGTGAGTAAAGGCGCTGATTCTCGGTCTGGAGTGACTGCATTTTGTTCTTCACTTGATCGAGGCGGTCTGAGAACTGATGCTTATAGACTTCGGGCAGTTCTTGAATCAGTCGCTCTAACATTTGGTTCCGTTCACTAAGGGACTGACAAGAGTTTTGCAAGCGGTTGATCTCAGCATCTCGATCGTCGATCTGCTGTTGGTAGAATTCAATTTGTTCTTCGACAGCCTGTAGCTCTTGGCGCAGCCGGTCAACCTGGGAGAGTGGTCCTGTTGTTACCTCTGCTGCAGGGGCCAGCAGAGGTGGGTGGGCTTGAATGAGGCGAAATAACTCAGAGGAAAGCTGATCCACTAGCTGATCTCGGGCAGAGAGCTGCTGCCGCAGGTGCTTAAGCTCTTTTTCTAAAGCGGTAGGGTCCTGCTGTGGTTGATTCATCATTTGAAAACTCCAGCGGCTGGCTCCTGCATAAACTTCTTATACTCTACGGCAGCAGTCCTATGGCATTGCATACCAAAAAGGAGCCGACACGATAAATGCTGACCCCTCTTCGGTCTATTTTACGCTTATGTGCAGTTGCTCAAGATTAGTTAATCGTCGTTTTCTGCATCTTGGGGCTGAGGCGGACTTTGCTTCAGGGTTAGATATCGAATCACATCTTCACTGATGCGCATGGCACGCTCCATCTTTGCGATCGCAGCTCCGGGTGCATCGTAATTCATCTGGATATAAATCCCTTCCCGAAAGCGCTGAATCTCATAGGCTAAGCGGCGCTTACCTCGGTGCTGAGTATCTAGATTCTCAACGCCATTCTCGCGCAAAATATCTTGATACTTGTTAATTGCCTGGTCTAACTTCTCCTCATTGACGTCAGGTCTGAGGATATACATCGTTTCGTAGGAAACCATTGTTGAATTTTGTCCTTATGAGCATAGTGGCCTTTGACGACTCAGTACAGCAGCCGGGACTCCTATTTTAAGGAGGTAGTGCTGGGTACCTAAACACCAAAAGCAAGGATCTATAATCCTAGACCAGTTTGAAGGAGAATTCCATTAAAATTTTGGCTTGTTCTTGCAAACGTAAGGCTTCTGTCGCAATTACAGCAGCATGAAAGCACTAGAACTTAACGCACCTGCATATAGACCGCTTCAGAAATGGTCGGGATCTCGGCATACTGCCCTCGAAAAGACTGGACCACCGAATAGAAAAAGGCCGCTAACACGCCCAGAAAGATTGCGTTGTTCAGCACTAAAATAATCGAAGCAACGCTCCCGCCGAGGTTGCTCAAAATCCCAATTACCAATTGGCATAGGAACAGCGCAATACTGATCAAGAGTGCCTGCATGGTGTTAAAGCGAATGAAGTGGCTAATCTTCTCATTTCTGACCACCAATAGGAACAGAGCAAAAAAGATAATGATGCTAGCAAAGGGAATGGCATAAATGATTGCAAGTGGTGCAATCAAGGGATACAAGACCTGTCCTAGTGCCGGAACGACCTCCAACACTGAACGACCAAATTCAATGCCGTACATGAGTGTAATGAGGTAAGGCAAGCTTGCAAAGATGCGATCGCTTACGGTTGTTGTTCCACGCCAGGTCATAAATAGCTCTCCACCAAGTCTTCTTCACGTAGGAGTGAGCTACAGCCCACTCATCCTAATATCTATGCTAACGCTCATTCTTGAATGTTCGTGACTCGAAAACCCATCTGACAGCGATATTGATCTGGCTGATCTTCAGGAGGAGACGGCACCGGTCTGCCGCAATCTAACTTACCCTGATGCCAGCGCGGGCGTCCGCTGCGATCTGCTAACACACAGCTTTGACAGATGAGCTGAGGCTGCAGCAGTTGATCCTCTGTGACAATTACCAGCACCATACACCTCCGGGACGAGTTTAAGACCCTAGACCCTATTCTAGCCAAGACTTAGAGAGATTAGGGGATCTGTGTGTTGAACTTAATATATGCCTGTTGCTCTCAGGAGAATCCTGCTGAGCATTTCTCTTTTTTGTTGAATTTATGACCGAGCCGATCAAGGTAAGATGTTAGCCTGAGGCGAACAGGCCGTTTCTTCTCAAGATTCCTGGCTGTCTTTTTGATTATTTTTACGCTATCCAGTTGGAAAAAGGGGTGCCCTGTGACACAAACCAGCCTAGATATTCTGTCAACGACTGATCCGACCGTTGCCGGTATTCTGCAGCAAGAACTGCAGCGCCAGCGCGATCACCTAGAGCTGATCGCTAGCGAAAACTTCACTTCAGCAGCCGTTCTCGCAGCTCAAGGCACGGTCCTCACCAATAAATACGCCGAAGGTCTGCCCGGAAAACGCTACTACGGCGGCTGTGAGCACATTGATACGGTGGAGCAGCTCGCCATTGATCGCGTTAAAGAACTCTTCGGTGCTGCCCACGCCAACGTTCAGCCCCACTCCGGCGCACAGGCCAACTTTGCGGTCTTCCTTGCGCTGCTGAAGCCTGGTGACACGATCATGGGTATGGATCTGTCCCACGGTGGCCACTTGACCCACGGTTCCCCCGTCAACGTTTCAGGGAAGTGGTTCAATGTTGTGCAATATGGCGTCGATCCAGAAACCGAGCAGCTCAATTTTGATCTGATTCGTCAGGTGGCCCTTGAGCATCGGCCCAAGATGATTATCTGTGGCTATTCAGCCTATTCCCGCATTATTGATTTTGAACAGTTCCGCGCCATTGCTGATGAGGTCGGAGCCTACCTGCTGGCCGATATGGCTCATATTGCTGGCTTAGTGGCCTCGGGACATCATCCTAATCCTGTTCCTATTTGTGATGTGGTCACCACTACGACCCACAAAACTTTGCGGGGACCTCGAGGTGGCCTGATTTTGACCCGCGACCCTGACCTTGGGAAAAAGTTTGATAAGGCGGTATTTCCAGGGACGCAGGGCGGTCCGTTAGAACACGTGATTGCGGCGAAGGCGGTGGCCTTTGGTGAGGCGCTGCAGCCTGAGTTTAAAACTTACGCGGGTCACGTGATTGAAAACGCTCAAGCGCTAGCGAAGCAGCTCCAAGAGAGAGGCTTCAAGATTGTCTCTGATGGCACGGATAACCACGTGATGCTGGTGGATCTGCGGTCCATTGGGATGACCGGCAAGCAGGCTGATTTGCTCATGGGTCAGGTGAGAATTACGACCAATAAAAATACGGTGCCGTTCGATCCTGAATCGCCTTTTGTGACCAGTGGTTTACGACTTGGCTCCCCGGCGATGACGACTCGTGGCATGGGCGTGACGGAGTTCACTGAGATTGCCAATATCATTGCCGATCGTCTCCTGAGTCCTGAAGATGAGTCGGTGGCTCAGGCCTGTATTGATCGGGTGGGGCAGCTTTGCGATCGCTTCCCGCTTTACCCCCACTTGCAAAATCTGGTGCCCGTGACCGCTTAGACTATAACGAGACTCACAACATCCTCTAAGGCTGACTTTACTTTCTTCTCTGTTCTGAAGAGACGTCAGAACGAACGGTCGAGGAGCTGTTGCCGAGTCCGCCAACCTGCCGTATCAACCAGGCCATTATTAATAGATGCCCTATCATCTAGTTGCCTTCGTTGTGGCCGCTCTAGTTGTGCTTGTGACGACGCCGATCGTTAAGAAGATTGGTCTTAAAAGTGGCTACGTTGACCTGCCGAACCCCCGAAAAGTACACAGTCGCCCGATGGTGCGTCTGGGGGGTATTTCAATCTTTTTAGGCAGTTTGACGGCGCTGATGCTGGTCTGGTTTGCCGGAGGCTTTGGGTATCTGCCGCCCCCTTCTGAGTACGAAATCTGGGGGGTTACCTTCGGCGGGCTGCTATTTTTTGTGATTGGGCTGCTGGATGATTTATTCACGCTGTCTGCCAAGTCGCGGCTGGTGATGCAGCTCGGTGTGGCCACAATGGCCTGGACCATGGGCGTCCGCATTGAGTTTTTCACCGTCCCCTTTATTGAGCCGAGCTTGATTAATCTGGGGCTTTGGAGTTTGCCGGTGACGCTGGTGTGGTTGGTGGGTATGACCAATGCGATCAACTTTACGGATGGCTTGGATGGTCTTGCTGCGGGCATCTCTGGGATTGCAGCGGTGGTGATGCTGATTACCAGTCTGTTCATGAATCAGCCTGCTGCTGCTATTCTGGCGGCGGCGCTGGCAGGGGGAGCGCTAGGCTTTCTGCGCTATAACTTCAATCCGGCCCAAATTTTTATGGGGGATGGCGGCGCTTACTTCTTGGGCTTTACGCTGGCGGGAATTGGCGTAATTGGTCTGGTGAAGACGGTGACGACTGTGGCGGTGGTGCTGCCGTTTTTGATTCTGGCTGTCCCGATTCTCGATACGTCAACGGTGGTTGCCAATCGCCTTTTGCGCGGTCAATCTCCCTTTGCGGCGGATAAGCGTCATCTCCATCACCGACTTTTAGATGCGGGACTGTCTCAGCGGCGCATTGTTTTGTTTATCTATGCGCTGACGTTCTGGGTTGGGAGCATCGCGATGGCCTATGCCGGGGTTCCGTGGGGCAAGGTTTATGCTGTGATCGCAACACTACTGCTGGTCTATGCCTGCTGGCAAGCGCTCAAGCGCGTCGTCCGCTCTAAAAAACAGCTTAAGATCGAATTATCCAAAACGGATCAACCCCTATCGGATCCTGTCTCTGATCAGGACTCACTCTGAGCTGTGCCATGTCTCCAAATGCTGAAATTATTTGTGTGGGTACCGAGCTGCTGCTTGGAGAAATCCTCAATACAAATTCGCAATTTCTCGGTCAGGAGCTGGCGCGATTAGGTATCCCTCACTACTACCAAACGGTGGTGGGAGATAATCTTGTACGGCTGCAGCAGGCGATCGCAATTGCCTGCCAGCGCTCTAGCCTAATTATCTTTACGGGAGGGCTGGGACCGACGCCGGATGACTTGACGACCGATGCGATCGCAACTTTCTTCCAGGCCCCTTTAGTCGAACGTCCTGAAATTATCGCCGACATCCAGCAAAAGTTTGCCCACAGTCCCCACGCCCTCAGCGCCAACAATCGCAAGCAGGCGCTTTTACCCCAGGGCGCAGATATTTTACCCAACGAAACCGGCAGCGCTCCTGGTCTGATTTGGGAACCGCGACCGGGGCTAACCCTGCTCATTTTCCCCGGTGTGCCCAGCGAAATGCAGGATATGTGGTGCAAGACGGTGGTGCCCTATCTCAAAAAACAAGGATGGGGAGATGCCCAAATCTACAGTCGAGTTTTAAGGTTCTTTGGTATTCCTGAATCGAACCTAGCTGAGAAAGTTGCGCCGGTCTTTGACTTAATCGATCCAACTGTTGCCCCCTACGCTATTGACGGAGAAGCGCGCCTGAGAATTTCTACTCGTGCAGCTTCTGAGGCTGAAGCTGCGGCTATTATTGCCCCCATTGAGCAACAGATTAGACAGCAGTGCGGCGTGGATTGCTATGGGGCTGATGCAGACACGTTGGCCTCTGTGGTTGGTCAGCGATTGCTGGAGCGTCAGGAAACAATCGCGGTGGCAGAGTCCTGTACGGGCGGTGGTATTGGACAGCGGCTGACGGCGATTCCCGGTAGCTCGGGCTATTTTGTCGGTAGCTTGGTGGCCTATGCCAACAACATCAAAGTGGATTTGCTGGGTGTTAAATCCAAAACCTTAGATGAAGCGGGTTCTGTGAGTGCAGCGGTAGCCGAGCAGATGGCCGAGGGGGTGCGATCTCAATTCGGCAGCGCTTGGGGACTCAGCACGACAGGCATTGCGGGGCCGGGTGGCGGTACACCAGAGAAACCCGTGGGATTGGTGTATGTCGGTCTTGCCGGTCCTCAAGGTCCGCCCCAAAGCTGGTCCTATCAGATTAATGCCTTGCCAGGGCGAGACTGGATTCGCAAGATCAGCACCTCCCGTGCCCTAGATGTTCTGCGGCGACAGCTTCTGTAGTGTCTATGTATATTGCAAGCATCTATGTATAAATTGCTTTGATTAGGACTGCGATCGCAGAGCAAAAAGAAAGCCCCAATACAATCGGTCTTGTCTCTACCTGCTCTAGTCGCTCGGCTAGCGGCGCAGATAATATAAGACCGAATATAAGCCCCGGCAACAACAGCAGCGCTAATTGCATCTCTTGCAAGCCGCATCGCCCCGCAAAGGCAAGGGCAACAAGAGAGAACGACCCTGAAAGGGTGAAATATCCCGACAGAGTGCCACGCAACTCCAGTCCCTTCGAACCCTGATAGATTAAGGCCATCGGTGGACCCCCGACAGAAGAGATCGTCGCCATGAGACCGGATAATGCCCCAGCCACAAAAACACGCTCCGGCGTAGGCTTCAGGGATAGCCCTAATAAACTAACAGCCACCGCCGCGAGCAGCACAGCCGCGAAAACCAAGTCGAAAACTTTGGGCGAGATCGCAGACAGAATCAAAATGGCGGGGATAATCCCCAGCAGTTGACCCACAAGAGCAATCTGGATGCCCTGAATATTAAGACCCTTACGATCTCGAATGCTGAGCATCAGCGCCAGCGTTACACCACAGATCAGCAGCGGCGCAGGAATTAGCATCGGATCAATGAGTAGCAGGACTGGGGCCGCGACCAGCCCCAGACCGAAGCCCGCCGATGATTGAACGGTTGCCCCGAGCGTCATGATGGCTAGCGCAGCCAAAAGTTGAGCCGGCTGCAGCGGCAGAGTAGATAAAAGATCGGTCAGCAATTCTAGACAGACTCCGTTGATGAATTATTTTGATAGCTCACCCCCCCGCGAATCTTCGGGAGCCATCCCCAAACAGGATAAATCGACCTACACTAAATAGGTGTGTCAATTGCATAAAGAAGGGATATCATGGCTCCCGCCGTTTTGATCGAACAACTTCAAAAACGCTACGGCACCGTTGATGCCGTCAAAGATGTGTCTTTCGAAGTCGCCCCCGGACAAATCTTCGGTTTACTGGGCCCCAATGGAGCCGGTAAGACTACAACTCTCCGATGTCTTTGTAGTCTCACGAGTCCAGATTCAGGCAAAGTTGAAGTCTCTGGGATCTCAGTGCTAGAGCATCCCCGCGCCGCCCGTCAACTTTTAGGCTATGTTGCCCAAGAAGTCGCGCTCGATAAAGTATTGACCGGCAAAGAAATGCTGCAGCTTCAGGCGGCGCTCTATCACATTCCCGCCGCAGAGATAGAATCGCGGATTCAGACCGCCATCAAACTGCTGAGCCTAGAAGAATTCTCTGACAAGAAAACCGGTACCTACTCGGGCGGTATTCGCAAGCGCCTAGATCTAGCGGCGGGCCTGCTGCACCAGCCAGCCGTTCTTGTGTTAGATGAGCCCACCGTGGGCCTCGATATTGAGAGCCGCGTCGTGATTTGGGACTTTTTGCGTGAACTCCGCGATCAGGGGACCACAATTTTGATCACCAGTCACTACCTTGAAGAAGTCGATGCTTTAGCTGACAGCGTTGCCATCATCGACCAGGGCAAAGTAATTGCCGAAGGCAGTCCCTCGGAGCTAAAAGATAAGGTTGGAGGCGATCGCATCACTCTCCGCATTCGCGAATTCACCTCTGATGATGAAGCCGAGCAAGCGAAGTCAATGACCGCCGAGATGCCGTTTGTTCAGGACGTGATTATTAACGGCGCCCAAGGCAACTCTTTGAACTTAGTGGTCACGCCTCAGAGTGATGCGCTGCTCACCATTCAGCAAGCGCTTAAAGAAGCCGGACTGCCGGTTTTTGGCATTGCCCAATCCCGGCCCAGTCTTGATGACGTATACCTAGCCGCCACCGGTCAAACCCTAATGGATGCTGAAATGGCGGCCTCTGGCAAACGGGATGTAAAAAAAGAACGCAAGCAGAATATGCGCTAGTTTTTAGCCCCTTCAATCGAGTACTGAAGCTTAAATATTCCTATGACAACGACAATAGATCCGAAAACCTCGAACGCCTCAGCTCCTTCTCGGGCTGAGCTATTGGCGACGCCCGGCATCGCTTCTGGAGAATTTGTCCAGGAAACCCTGGCTTTGACCCGCCGCCTCTTTATTCAGCTTAAGCGCCGTCCGACGACCCTGATTGCAGGCATTATTCAACCGTTAATGTGGCTGGTTCTGTTTGGTGCTTTATTCCAAAACGTTCCTGAGGGACTGTTTGGCACGAGCCAAAGCTACGGGCAGTTCCTTTGCGCGGGCGTGATTGTGTTTACAGCCTTCAGTGGAGCGCTCAATGCTGGCTTGCCCGTCATGTTTGACCGCGAGTTTGGTTTCCTCAATCGGTTGCTGGTGGCTCCATTGGCGTCTCGATTTTCGATTGTGCTGGCCTCTGCCATCTTTATTACCACGCTCAGCCTGATCCAAACGGTCGCTATTGTGATCACTAGCGTATTTCTAGGGGCTGGTCTACCAGGTGCGGCTGGTCTAGCAGTTGTTGCACTGATTGTGCTGATGCTGGTATTGGGTGTCACGGCCCTCAGTCTGGGGCTCTCTTTTGCCCTGCCGGGTCACATCGAGCTGTTGGCAGTTATTTTCGTCACAAATCTGCCCCTGTTGTTTGCCAGTACGGCGTTAGTTCCACTGGCGTTTATGCCGACTTGGCTGCAGTTTGTGTCTAGCCTTAATCCACTCAGCTTTGCTATCGAACCGATCCGCTATCTCTATCTCCACAGCGACTGGACTTTTGCCAGCATTGTGATGGATGCGCCTTGGGGGTCTGTCAGCTTGGGTGGTGCGTTGCTCTTGTTGGCTGGGTTTGATGCGATCGCACTTGTCAGCATCCAGCGACTGTTATACCGTCGTCTCAGCTAACACCAAAGCACAGAGCTTTAGAGGTTTGCCCTGCATAAGTCGTCCTCCCTGAAGCTAAGGTTTTATTCACCAGATGGAGCTGTGTGATTGAAGAAAGCCAAAAAAGCCTGTCCTTGAGATCAGAAGGTTAAGGTACGTCTGAAGTTCTACGCGGCAGGGTTTTGGCGATTCTCCAAACGGTAGAGGAATACGGGTCTACCCTGAGCATAGTTATTAAAGACCTCGTATGTTTGGATTCTCTCAATGCGATAGTCGTCACTGAGAGCCTCAAACTCTTGATCACTCATCTCACCCAGCGAGACAAAAAGCTGTGGGTTGAATTGTTTAATCCGGGCCTCTAAAGCAAGGCTACCTCTCTTGATATCAACGGGATCAACCTCAGAGACCAGGCTGATCGTGTCAGCGAATTCGCCGATCAAACTTGCTGAATTTTGATCGCTATATCGACGCATGTACACCCCTACTGACTCGGCCATGCGGACAAACGTAAACTGAGGCTGCGCCATATGTAAGGTAATACGCGACAGGTTGAAGGTCAGCATAATGATCGCCGCGAATGTGAGCGCGACTTTCTTGATTTTCCTCATCCGTGGCGAGTTGATGGTGGCCTCCATCGCAAGTGGGATGATTAAAGCCATCGGTACAATTAGGATCACGAAATATCTTGATGGATGATAGTGGGTTGAGAATAGCGCTAGAAAAGCGCTCGCAGCCCAAAGACTCGCAGCTAAGAATAGGGGATTTAAGCGATAAGACCGCAGGTAAAGCAAGAGGAATGCGGCCCCAAGAGAGAGCGGCAACAGTAACGGATAAAGCTTCAGAGAAACGCGTGCGATCGCTTTCAGCTCAGTGATGAAGCGCCAGCTAGAGGTCGCCACCTGAGAAGAAATATTGGTGTCAGAAAATGTTTGATAGTCACTGGTGAAAGGCTGAACCACCAAGGCATAGTAGGTAGCAAATAGAATCAGCAGGGTCAGCGTTAGCGTCATCACTTTGAAAAGCTTTTTTGTTCTGCTTCCTCGCTGCATCAGTACCGCTAAATAGATAACGGGCAAAACGAATAAGGCTGTCGTCTTTGTCAAAATCCCGAGATACAAAGCGACGGCAGAAGCAACAATGCTGACATAACTAGCCTCCTTTCTGAGCGCGATCAACAAACTCAAGACTGCAAAACACAGCATCGGAATCTCTAGCAAAGCAATACGGCTGTAGGCGAAGAATGAGTAGCTGCCTGCGATAATCAATGGGCCCCAGATTGCCAATTCTCGTTGCAGAAAGCGACGCAGCAGAGCATAAACCAGGCCCAGCAGAATAAGGGATGAAGTCGCGACTAAGCTGCGCGCGGCAACGAGGCTGACACCAAATATCCTGAATAAGAACATCTGCAGGAGGGGAATCACCGGAACCGACAAGATTGGGTTGTATCCATCTTCGACATACCAGGCTCCGCTACGTAAGGCTGCTACGGCATTCCGTGCCCATAGACCTTCGTCTGTATAGAGCGCCGTTGAGACCGTCAGCCCAGATGGAAAGTCAGCCTGTAGATTTATGAGTCTAAGTCCCGAGAGACAAACAATGATCAGTACTAATGCGTAGAATTTAATCTCGTTTTTACTTCTCATTAAAGTTCTCTTAATGCAAAAGACAGGAATGATCAAGCGCAGAGTTAGCCCACATTCATGGCGATACACGTATCAACTGAGTCACGAAGGTCGTTAAAGCTCGTCTGCGACGTAGCGAGGCTATTCTAAATCAGCCGGATACTTCTATGTCTTCTGAATCTTAAGTCTTCTACTAATCTTTCGTTTATTGGCATATAAATCCACTTTTTCATAGGTCGAAACCAGGACGGATAGAGGTTTCAATGCTAGTATTTAGCCTGTGGAAAGAAAATTCTTTTTCTCTAGGTCAGTAGTAGCACTGCCCTAAAGTTAGGGGCAACAAAGGTTAGGCATTTAGCTATCTTGGCTGAACTGGCAGGTGACCCAAGACATCAGGTATTGTTATGTGCCGAACCCTCTGTGAATCTTATGGCCAAGCGGTTCTGCTTCATGTGCGATCTCAACTCACATTCCCCCCGTAATTTCTTCGGCAGACGGATGGAGTTAGATGCAGCTTTCTCGATGCTATGTGTTATGACTGTCTTTTAGGGATCCTCACTTTGTGGGACGCACGACTCGGCGTTTGTAGATCAATTCAGCACTGTTGAATATGTAGATGTAGAGTCGCTGAATGTTTATGAACATGCCACAGTCAATCCAAGCTTGCAGAGATGCGATCCTCAATGGGTTGTTGTTTACAGAAGCCTATCCTGAATCTAGCTGTCATTTGCTATGCAAAAACTATCTGTAATTGTTCCCGTACACAACGGAGGAGATGGCTTTCGGCGATGCTTAGCGAGCCTGACGGAGTTTGCGCCTCCAGGCACTGAAATCATTGTTGTTGCCGACGGAGAATCAGACAGTAGCTGGAAGCTAGCGGATGAATTTGGGACTCGGCTCATTAGGCTACCTGAATCAAGAGGGCCAGCCGTCGCAAGAAACTCCGGTGCGGCAGTGGCAGAGGGTGATATTCTTTTCTTTGTTGATGCCGACGTGGTGGTCCATCCTGACACCATGAGCAAGGTGCTACAGGCCTTTGAACACAACGCTAGCCTATCCGCGCTCATTGGTTCCTATGATGATTCTCCCGGAGCCTCTAACTTTCTGTCTCAGTATAAGAATCTCTTTCACCACTACAACCATCAGCTGGGCAATGAAGAAGCCTCCACATTTTGGGGGGCTTGCGGAGCGATTCGACGGCCTATTTTTGAAAAAGTGGGTGGATTTGACGAAAAATATCGGCGTCCCTGCATCGAAGATATCGAGCTGGGCTACAGGCTCAAGCGAGCAGGCTATCAGATCGGTCTAGAGAAAGACATTCAGGTGAAGCATTTGAAATGCTGGAAGCCTTTTTCTTTGCTGCGGGCTGAGGTCTTCTATCGCGCTCTGCCTTGGACAGCATTACTGTTAGAAATCAAGCAAGAAAGTCCGCAGGACTACGCGAAGTTTACGAGCGATCTCAATCTACGCACTTCTAGTCAAGTGAGCGTAGTCCTAGTCTTTGCGTTCCTTGCATCCATCGTCATTGCTTTATTTTGGCCAATCATCTGGCTCCTGACGGCAGCACTGCTCTGTCTTGTGATTGGGATCAACATTCCTGTGTATCACTTCTTTCAAAAAGAAAGAGGTATTCTGTTTGCACTACAGGTCATCCCCTGGCATATCTTCTATTATTTTTACAGTGGCCTATCATTTGCAATTGGCAACCTGAGGTTCATCTTTAAAGAGACGACGTTTGCGCCTTGATTTGAGTTAGCCTCTTGAATCTTGTAATTGCAAAGGGCCATTTTCCCGCAGCCAGCAAGACGAAACAGGCTTAAGGATCGGCGTCTGTTTTTGAAATTATTTAGGCGTGTATCTCTTTATACCGTTTTATCTCAACGATCCCTTGCAGAAAAAATTGTAGTTGCTCTATGAAATCGAAAGAAACAATCATCATTGGTGCAGGTCCCGCAGGGTTGACGGCTGCCTATGACCTGACGAAACATGGTGTAACTCCCACTGTTTTAGAGCAGGCAGATATGGTCGGCGGAATTTCTCGTACTGAGGTTTACAAAGGCTATCGATTTGACATTGGCGGCCACCGATTTTTCACTAAAATTGGCGAAGTGCAGCAACTATGGCAAGAAGTTCTGGGCGATGAATTTATTCAAGTGCCGAGAATGTCTAGAATTTACTACAACGGGAAGTTCTTTGATTATCCTTTATCCATTCTCAATACGCTCTTGAATCTAGGCCCCATCACGAGTTCATCGATTGTTCTAAGCTATCTCAAGGCGAAGGCGAAGGCCAAAATAGCGCCGGGGCCGGAGCCTGAAAACTTTGAAGATTGGGTCACCGATCGATTTGGACGACGGCTGTATCAGACTTTTTTCAAAACCTATACAGAGAAGGTTTGGGGAATTCCGTGCAACAAGATTCAAGCGGAGTGGGCTGCTCAGCGAATCAAGGGGCTGTCGCTGAAGCAGGCTGTAATTAATGCTTTGTTCGGGGGCGAAAATACGAAGACGCTTATTAAGACTTTTGACTATCCCTTGCTGGGGCCAGGCATGATGTGGGAGCGCTTTCAGGACAAAGTCATTGAGAAGGGAGCATCAGTCCATCTCAATACGAAGGCGATCAAGGTAGAACGCCAAGGCATGATGATAGAGCGGGTGATCGCTCAGCAGGGAGAAGACTTAGTTGAGTTTTCAGGGGAGCAGTTCATTTTTAGTATTCCGGTTACGATGCTGGTCCGGCTTCTGTCTCCAGCCGCGCCGCCCGAAGTGCTCGAAGCTGCCCAGGGGCTGAAATACCGAGACTTTCTGATTGTTTCCCTGATCATCGATCATCCTGATCTTTTCCCCGATAATTGGCTCTATATTCACAATCCAGATTTTAAGGTGGGCCGGATTCAAAACTTCAAGAACTGGAGTCCGGCAATGGTGCCAGATGCCAGCAAAACCTGCCTAGGCATGGAGTATTTCTGCAGCGAAGGGGATGAGATTTGGGAAATGTGCGATCGCAACCTTATCGAGCTGGCCACGCGTGAAGTCGCTGACCTGGGCCTGATGCCCAAGGATTGCCAGGTGGAAGACGGCGTTGTGATCCGTCAGCGCAAAGCTTACCCCGTCTATGACGGCGAATATCGTCAGCATCTACAGGTTATTCGTGATTATCTAGAAGCCTTTGAGAATCTGCAGACCGTTGGTCGCAACGGGATGCATCGCTATAACAACCAAGATCACTCAATGTTAACGGGCCTGCTCGCGGCTAAAAACATTCTGGGCGAGTCCCACGATCTTTGGAACGTGAATACAGAGCGCTCCTACTACGAAGATTTTACCAAGGAGCAATGGACGAAGCTGAAGGCTGAGCAGGCGGCTCGATGAACTGCTATTCCCAAGCCCGAATTTGATGCGTGATCTCTTTGAGGTTGAGCCGTGAGTGACCAGAACCAGACTCAATTTGTTTCTGTGATTGTGCCAGTCTTTAACGATGCTGAACGACTTCAGCTTTGCTTGGCAGCTCTGGAGCAGCAGAGCTATGATCCTTCCGCCTACGAAGTGATTGTGATTGATAACGGTTCTGACCGCAGTCAAGGCATTGCAGAAATTGCTGCGAACCACCGGCAGACCCGCTATGTCAATGAGCCTCAGCCAGGATCTTACGCCGCTCGCAACCGAGGCATTGCAGCCGCAAAAGGGACCATTCTTGCCTTCACTGATGCAGACTGCATTCCAGCAGCAGACTGGTTAGAAGCGGGTGTCTCAGAACTTTTGCAGACACCGAACTGTGGCTTAGTGGCCGGGGCGATTGATATATTTTTTCGCAATCCGCAGTGCCCTAACCCCATTGAGCTGTACGAAAGTATTACCGCTTTTCCGCAGGCAGACCTGCTGGCACGAGAAAGAGGAGCGGCCACGGCCAATCTTTTTACCTTCCGGGCCGTGATGGATCGCGTGGGACTGTTCGATGGATCGCTAAAGTCTCGGGGCGATCTAGAGTGGGGACAGCGGGTTTATGCAGCGGGCTATCAGCAGCGCTACGTTGAGGCAGCAAGGGTTCAACACCCGGCTCGTTACGCTTGGGGGCAGCTTTATCAGCGGACTGTTCGTCTCGTAGGAGGCGAATACGATCTGAGCAACCGGAGATCGCAGCCCGACCCATTTTTTGCTTGGACGCTAGCGACACATCTGGTCCCGCCGCTGCGGTTTGTGGTCAATACGTTTCGCAATTCAGCGCTGCAGGGGATGCAGCAAAAAGCAGCCGCCTCTCTTGCTATGTTTTTTGTCAGATACGTCAGTGCTTGGGAGCTTGTGAGGCTCCGACTTGGTGGCGTTTCTCCCCGCTAACGTCGTTTAGTCCTGTCTTCTTGTGCCTAGTCAGTGGAACATAGATCGCTTATGAACATTGCCTTTATTGTCGGTACCTTTCCTAGCCTATCGGAGACCTTTATCATCAATCAGGCCGCCGGTTTACTGGAGCGGGGACATCAGGTGGATATCTATGCTGACCAGCAGGGCAATTCTCAAAAGCTGCACCCGCTTGTGGAGCAGTATGACCTTCTAGATCGCACTACTTATCTCAGTAAAGTACCCGGAAATCTTGCGATTCGAGTGCTTAAGGCACTGCCGCTATTGGCCCACTGTTGGGCTCAAGATCCCTTCGCGACGTTGCGATCGCTCAATATTCTCAAACAGGGCAAACGGTCACTCTCCCTTTGGGCGCTGTATACGCTGGTCCCTAACCATCACAAGGATTACGACATTGTCCACTGTCAGTTTGGTACTCAAAGCTACCGAGGTCTGTGTTTTCAAGCGATGCACGCGCCGGAGGCTAAGCTGGTCACGACCTTTCGCGGAGATGATATCAGCCGATTTGTCCAACAGAAAGGATCCCACATTTATGATCACCTTTTTAAGGCGGGTGATTTCTTTCTTACCAACTGCGATTTCTTTAGAGACCGTGCCATTCGCTTAGGCTGCCCTCCTGACCGGATTGTGGTTCATCGCTCGGGCCTGGAATGCGATCGTTTCCCGTTTAAGTCCCGTTCTTTGCCCCAGCAGGGACCGATCCGAGTGGCAACAACGGGACGATTGGCAGAGAAAAAGGGCATTGAGTACGCGATTCGAGCCGTGGCGCAGCTCATTGATCAGGGCTATTCGCTGCAGTATTCAATTCTGGGTGACGGTCCTCTAAGGCAGCCGCTTCAGGAACTGATCGAAACGCTGGGAGTAACCTCTCAGATTCAGTTGCGGGGCTGGCAAACTGAGGATGAAATCATTGATATCTTGGCTCAAACCCATATTTTCATCGCCCCCAGCGTCACTGCAAAGGACGGCAACCAGGATGCCCCCATCAACGTCTTAAAGGAGGCGATGGCTTTGGGTATCCCTGTCATTAGTACCGAGCATGGCGGGATTCCCGAGCTAGTCCAGGATGGAGTTTCAGGCTTTTTGGTTCCAGAGCGAGATGCAACAGCCCTTGCGGAGCGACTCCGGTATCTATGTGATCATCCTCACCAATGGCCTCAGATGGGTAAAGCGGGCCGAGCCTTCGTCATGGAAAATTACAGCCTGAGTCAACTTAACCATCAGCTCGTGCATCTCTATGGGGAGCTGTCAGGGACACCCACTCTTTCTCCGAATATTCCACAGCATCAGCTTAGCTAGTCAACTTATCGCAAGACCCGGAGCTATCGGTTATGTCACCCACCGCCCCCCAACAGCACAGCAATACGCCTCAGGAAAATCCTCGGGTAACCATTGTTGTCGTTCCCCGTGAGCGATTTAGCTGTACTCAAGTTTCATTAGACAGCATTTATGACCATACTCAGCTTCCCTTTCAGTTGATCTACGTGGATGGCAACTCTCCGGCGAAGGTTCGTGACTATCTAGAGATGCGATCGCAAGAGAAGAACTTCTTGCTGCTGCAGACCAATTACTACCTCTACCCCAATCAGGCTCGCAATCTAGGGCTAGCGCAGGTTAAAACGCCCTATGTTGTCTTTATTGATAATGATGTGGTGGTCACGCCAGGTTGGCTAACGGCGCTGCTGAACTGTGCCGATGAAACGGGTGCAGCGGTGGTCGGTCCCCTAATGTGCCAAGAGGAGCCTGTTCACGAAGTTGTGCATTTCGCCGGTGGAGAATCCCATATCTGGGTGGACAAACTGGGCCGTCGTCGCCTGCGGGAAAAGATGTACGACCAAGGCAAGCAGGTGTACACCGTGCGTCAGCGCCTGACCCGCACGCAGACGGAGCTAGCGGAGTTTCACTGCGTACTGGTGCGGCGTTCGATTTTTGAGCAAACAGGCCCCCTAGATGAGGCGATGTTCAACACAAAAGAGCATTTGGATTTCTGTATGCTGGTGCGGCAGCTCAGCGAATCGGTCTATTTTGAACCCGATAGCCTCGTCACCTACGTCCCGGGTCCGCCTCTGGAACGCAGTGATATGCACTACTACATGCTGCGCTGGAGCGATGAGTGGACGTTGGGTAGCCTCAAGCGCCTGCGTGAAAAGTGGGATCTAGCCGAGGATGGTTACTTTAAGACTAAATACAAAAGGTTAGGCTGGCGACGCTACGGTACATTGCTAGAGCCGCTAACGCGCAAACTGACTTTTGGTGTGGGGAATTCTTTGCTAACCCGTGCGATCGCAAAACTAGAACACCCCATCAACCGCTACCTAACCCACCGTCACGCCCAACAGCAAAAGCGGCTTAACGTACAACAGCACGGACGGGGCAAAATTGGATCTCCACAGACCCTGACACAGGATCAGCTCGATGGCAGCATTTAAACACCTGCATCGGCGGCAGTTCATCTTAGGGCCGACTCCTGTCAACCCTAACGGACACTGGCATTCTGTCTCTGTGAGCGCCTCGATTGACCTCTCTCATTGCCCTGAACTTCGGGTCGGGAATGCTCAAGATCTGGACGGCACCCGCTGGTTTTTGCTAGGGCTGGCTGTTGAGACCCAGCCACACCGCTCGGCACCCCTCGTCGATATTGCCAAGACAACTACCGATAAAGTTCCTGAGCTTTCTGCCAACTGGGCAGGCCGCTGGATTCTCCTAGATGAGAAAATGCTGTACTTGGATGCCAGTGGTTTACTGGGCTGCTTCTATGGTCAAACATCAGAGGGCAAGACCTGGGCCTCTAGCAGCGCAGCGCTTTTAGCGGAGGTTCTATCGGCTGAGGTCACCGATCCCCGCCATCTACATTATGAAACGGGAATCTCTTGGTATCCGCCGCCCCGCAGTCAATTTTTGGGTATTCAGCGGCTGCTGCCGTCACAGGCGCTCCGCCTAGAAACAGGGAACCCCATTCCTCGACCGCTCATGCCTGCTATTCAGCCTGAGCGAGCATACGAACAGGGGCTAGAGCTTATTCAGCAGTCCCTGGTTACAACGCTCAAGCGCTTATCCACCCAGAACCAGCCGCTGTGGCTAGGGTTAACGGCAGGCTATGATTCGCGGCTGATGATGGCTCTCTGTCGAGTGGCCCAAATTGAGGTCAAGCTATACACGCGAGTGGCTGCGCGGATGTCGATTGCCGACCAGCGACTGCCGCCTCTGCTGGCTGAGGTTTGTGGCTATTCCCACACTTTTCTTCGTCGAGATCAGCGATTCCCGGAACGGCAGGCTCTAGTCGAAGCACACAGCGGGGGGCAAATCTCCGCTGGGGATGCTGAACCTTTTGTGAGAGGTGACCGCGATCAGCTTAAGGGACTGGCGTTTGGAGGACATGGATTTGCGATCGCAAGTGGGTTCTGGCGACTGCGCGAACTTCCCGAAGTGATGCCGAATCCTAAAACCGGAGCCAAACTCATGGCTCAGCTCTTTCAGGAACGTGAGACCTCTTCAGCGACCGCAGGTCTGCAAGAATGGCTGGCCTGGATCGCACGCCATCCCCATCCTCATCTCAACTGGTGCGATCGCTTTTTTATTGAACAGCGGCAGGCAGGCTGGCTGAGCGCCAAAGAGCAGGTCTACGACTTGACCGATCTAGTGCGGTTCCCCATTCTCAACTGTGCCTATCTCTATGCATTGCTGCTCAGCATCCCCGAGTCCCAGCGCCTTAACTCTCTGATTCAAGAGGCACTCATCCGGCGAACAGTGCCAGAGCTGCTCGACTACCCCTTTAATCCAGAGGATTTATCCTTCGGACCGCTGCAGATTCTGTCCACAAAGGCCCATAGCCTTCCCCAATACCTGCTCGGCAAAGCGGCCAGCAAAACACGCTGGCTTCTGCGGGCTATTCCTCTCTCATCACAGTCTCTATGACCCTTAAGCAGCAGGCCATTCGAGGCGCATTGTGGACAGGCATTCAAAACTGGGCAGGCCAGATGGGAGCTTTCTTGGTTTTCTTTGTTCTGGCTCGTCTGCTGGAGCCTGCCGATTTTGGCTTAGTGGCCTTGGCGAACGTCTTTCTAGCGTTTATGCAAATCTTTCTAGAGCAGGGATTTGCTCAGGCTCTGATTCAGCGCGAAGATCTAGAACCTGAGCATTTAGATACGGCCTTCTGGACCAATATTGCCATCGGTATTGCCCTCGGTCTGCTGAGCCTGCTCACCGCTGACTGGATTGCTGCTGGTTTTGATGAGCCGCGACTGACGCCGATTCTGCGCTGTTTTTCGCTGATCTTCTTGATCAATGCGCTGCGCGGAACGCAGCAGGCTGTTCTAGAACGACAATTTGCCTTCAAGGCAATAGCGATGCGATCGCTATTGGGGATCATGATCGGTGGCATCACCGGCATCGGCATGGCCCTGTCCGGCTTAGGGGTCTGGAGCCTTGTCGGGCAGCAGTTTATGAACGAACTTGTCGGCACCCTTGTGATCTGGAAGGCCAGCGACTGGCGACCCCGCTTCCGGTTTTCGCTCCGGCACTTCCGGCAGCTCTTTCGCTTCGGGAGTCATGTTTTGGGGCTGAACTTCCTTAATTTTTTTAATACCAAGATCAATGATTTTTTAATTGGCTACTTCCTCGGCTCTGTGGCCCTAGGGTACTACGCCATTTCCTACCGGATTTTGCAGGTGATGACGCAACTGCTGGTGCGGACAACAAGCGGCGTTTCGCTGCCCACGTTCTCGCGGCTAAAGCACGACCTCAACCGATTCCGCAATGCCTTTTATACGGTGACGCGATTGACCAGCGCGATCGCATTTCCTTTCTTCCTCGGCACCTCTGTTCTGGCCCCTGAGCTTGTGACAGTCTTATTTGGGGAGAAGTGGCTACCCGCCGTGCCGGTGATTCAGTTGCTGTCGATTTTGGGCCTCGTGCGCTCCATTTCGTTCTTTAAAAGCTCCGTTTTTATGGCCTTAGGAGAACCTGCTTGGGCCATGAAGCTGAAATTTTTGAGCGTGACGCTGAACTTGGTGGGATTTGCGATCGCGTTTCGCTGGGGCATTATTGGCGTCACCTTTGCCAATATGATGCGTGGCTTAATCGTCTTTCCGGTTGGGCAATGGGTTCTCAGTCGGATGGTCAAGATTCCTTTCTTCACCTACTCGAGGCAGTTCTCCGCAGCCTTGGTTAGCTCACTGGTTATGATGGGGCTTCTTTTGTCAGTGAAGACTTACTTGACTTCCCTCATAGAAATGCAAATCATAATCCTGTCTCTATGCACGCTTCTAGGAGCGGCGACCTACGGTTTGATGCTTCGTACCCTGGCACCTCAGATTGTTGCTGAATTCTGGGAGATTGGCCGAGTCGCGCTGTCGCGGTCTAAAGACACTCAGAAAGCCTAATTAAGCTGTACTCGCAGCAAAATTCATCCATAGCTTAGTTATCTGGGCATACCTAAGACTTTACTCTAAATATAGGTTAAGCTTCAATTAAATATCGTTAAAATAAAATCGCGGTTAATTGACATAGCTGTTGTTGGCTTATTTTGATTCTTCTTAAGAATACGAGCTAGCTAGCCACCGCCACTGACCGCAATAGCGGACTACAAACAACTGTGTCATGGCCATGCTAGCCATCGATGTATTATGCTATATGAAGCTTCGATTAGCCTTATTCAATAAAAACAAAAGCTTTTTTAAGACACTGTTAGTTATCTATTCCCTCAGTTTTCTGATACTGACTGGAGTAGGACTGCAAAAAAAAGTCAATGTCTTCTATCTGGTTGGCGATCCGGCAACAATAACTGGCCAGAAGTTTTACTTAGGAGCGCTCTCTAATCTCGGGATTTTAGGATGGTGCATCTCTGCAGGAATCTGTTTCTTCTGTGCAGCACTGATCAAATATCGACCCTATGAACGGGAAACGTACTCATTCTTCCTCGGTTCGGGCCTCATAAGTGCTGTCTTTTTATTTGATGACTTGTTCTTGATTCATGAAAAGATTTTCCCAGACTATCTTTTAATTCCACAAAAGTTATTGCTTTTAGCTTATGGGCTTTCTATGATCCTATTCTTTTGGAAATTTAGAAGAAAAGTAATTAATAGGAATCTGTTGTTGATTACATTGGCATTTGCCTTCTTTGCGCTTTCAGTTTCTTTAGATATGCGCTTTATCCCTCTGCCAGAAAGCATTGCTGAAAGTAGTCTCCGCTCTCTAATGGAGAATGGAAGTAAGTTCTTAGGAATCGTTAGCTGGTCACTCTATTTTGTAAGCGTAGGATTTCAGTCAATCAGTACAATGCTTTCAGAAAATAATCGATATTCTAATTTAGGTTGATAATTGAACAACGTGCGCTCTCAACGGCTTGATGCCTCCGAGTTGACTCGGCCGATAGCTGCACTTACCGAGCATTAATTTATGGAGAACTCAGCTAGGCCGTTGCTGTCTATTATTATTCCAACCTACAACCGCCCTGAGAGGCTGTCGCAATGTCTTCAGGCCCTTACTCAACAAACGTTGTCCACGCAATCTTGGGAAGTGGTGGTCGTTGATGACGGCAGTGAACAATCAATGGAGCCAGTGATTGCCACCGTGCAGTCACAGATCCAGATTCGCTTGATTCGCCAATCTAATAGCGGCCCTGCCAAGGCTCGCAATACTGGAGCAGAGAGTGCGCTGGGTCAATATTTGGTGTTTACCGATGATGATTGTGCCCCTAAGCCTGATTGGTTAGCTCAGTTTGCCCACGAATTCGAGCAAAAATCCGAAGGTCTGATTGGTGGCCATACTCTCAACGCCCTAGAGAAAAACCTTTACTCCACGACTAGTCAGCTCTTGATTGACTATCTCTACAGCTACTACAACGGAGGGGAAGAGAATGCACGTTTTTTTGCCTCCAATAACTTTGCCCTCCCTGCAGATTTGTTCCATCAGATAGGCGGATTCGATACTAATTTCCCGTTGGCTGCGGGGGAAGATCGTGAATTTTGCGATCGCATCTCAAGCAAGGGCTATGCCATGTACTACGCACCGGAAGCCATTATTAACCATGCCCACCACCTGACGTTCAAAAGCTTTTGGCGTCAGCATTTTAACTACGGCCGCGGCGCTTTCTACTTTCATGCTATTCGTGCGAACCGTAAACAGGACAACATCAAAGTGGAGCCTATTTCTTTCTATGCAAAGCTACTGAGTTTTCCGTTCATGCAGCCCACTAACCAGCCTAGCTTTTTGGTCTCTCTGCTGCTGTTCATGTCGCAGGTCGCCAACGTTATGGGCTTCTTTTGGGCCAAAAAGCAGGCGACCTAGTCCTTCACACTCAAAGCTATTGAAAGAGCAAATCGCTTGCGCTGATTCTTTCTGACTGCCATAGAGAAAGGGACACTGAACTTAATCAATGCCCCTTTCCCTTTAGTTCAAGGTGCGTTCGTGGGTCTAAAAGCGGAGGGCTACATCATGCCCATGCCGCCCATGCCACCCATGCCGCCCATGCCACCCATACCGCCCATGCCACCCATATCAGGCATAGCAGCAGGTGCTTCTTCAGGGATATCTACTACCAAGGCTTCAGTGGTCAGGACCATTCCCGCAATGGAACCGGCATTCTGCAAAGCAGAACGAACTACCTTTGCCGGGTCGATGATGCCAGAAGCAATCATGTCGGTGTAGACATTGTTCAAAGCATCGTAGCCTTGAGTGGTATCGCTTTCACGAACCTTCTCAACAACCACAGCACCTTCAGCACCGGCATTCTCCGCGATTTGGGAGAGCGGAGCCGTGAGCGCCAAGCCAACAATATCAGCACCCAGCGATTCTTCACCTGTGAGCTGAGACTTGATCTGCTCAACCTTCTTGGTGAGGTGAATAAGAGTTGTACCGCCACCAGGGACAATGCCCTCTGCTACGGCTGCTTGGGTTGCGTTCAAGGCATCCTCAATGCGGAGCTTGCGGTCCTTTAGCTCAGTTTCAGTCGCTGCCCCAACTTTGATGACCGCAACGCCACCAGCTAGCTTCGCAATCCGCTCTGAAATTTTCTCCTTGTCATATTCAGAGTCAGTCTCTTCAACCTGACGTCGAAGCTGCTGAACACGCTTGTCGATATCAGCTTTGTTGCCGTCAGAGTCAGACAAGATGGTGGTGTTGTCCTTCGAGATAGTGACTTTCTGAGCAGTGCCCAGCATCTCTAGCTCAACTTTGTCTAAGGTTAAGCCGATGTCTTCAGAAATAACTTGGCCGCCTGTGACGACTGCAATATCTTGGAGCATGGCACCGCGTCGATCGCCAAATCCAGGAGCCTTAATGGCAACAACGTTCAGAACACCCCGAAGCTTATTGACCACTAGAGTTGCCAGAGCTTCCCCTTCGACATCTTCCGCGATGATCAAAAGAGGATTACCGGCCCGAGCGACTTTCTCAAGAATGCCAACTAAATCTTGAAGGCTGCTGACTTTCTTATTAACAATCAGGAGCTTGGCATTATCTAGCTCTGCCACCATTGTTTCGTTGTTGGTGACGAAGTAGGGGGAGATATAGCCTCTATCAATCTGCATCCCTTCAACCACCTCTAGTTCAGTGGCGAGAGACTTTGATTCTTCAACGGTGATCACACCGTCTTTGCCGACTTTATCCATCGCTTGAGCGATCATGCCACCGACTTCATCGTCGTTGCCGGCAGAGATAGTGCCGACCTGTGCGATCGCATCTCCAGTTACCGGCTTTGACATCGCTTCGATCTCTTTGACCAAAGCTTCGATGGTCTTCTCAATTCCTTTGCGAAGCGCCACTGGGTTTGCACCCGCAGCAACGTTCTTCATACCTTCACGAATTAGCGCTTGGGCCAATACTGTCGCCGTAGTCGTTCCATCACCAGCTACGTCGTTAGTTTTAGAAGCTACCTCGCGCATGAGCTGTGCCCCAGCGTTCTCTAGGGGATCTTCTAGCTCAACTTCCTTAGCAATGGTGACACCATCATTTACGATCTGGGGTGCGCCGTAGCTTTTCTCTAGCACCACATTGCGACCCTTCGGTCCCAACGTAATTCGGACGGCATCCGCCAGGGAGTTCACACCACGCTCTAGAGCGCGGCGAGACTGTTCATCAAATACTACTTTTTTTGCCATTTCTAGCGTCCTTTTGACCTTGTGTCCACAGCGGGTTGGGCAGTGTGTCCTGAAAGAAAATTAGCACTCCACTGTAGAGAGTGCTAATTTCAAGACCTCATTATCTTACCGGGTTGTTCTTCAACCGTCTGTGGGACCAGATTTGCGGATAACCGAACCATTCAGAAGAGCAGCAAGCTGATCAAACCGTAAAGCTAACGTAAGAGATAGAGAAGCGAGAATAAAATAACCCAAACGACATCGACAAAGTGCCAGTAAACTTCAGCCGCCTCAATGCCGAAGTGTGTTTCTGCCGTGTAGTGACCCGGTTTGCGAGAGCGCCACAAAACCCCTCCCATCAACAAAACGCCCACTAAAACATGCAGCCCGTGGAAGCCTGTCAGCACGTAGAAAGTACTGGCAAACACGTTGGTCGTCAGACCAAATTCTAGGTTGCTGTACTCATAAAGCTGACCGCAGAGGAAGACTACCCCCATCGCCATTGTGATGCCGAACCATTTACGGACGCCCGCGACATCACCTTCGTGTTTGATCGCTTCGTCTGCCTTGTGAGCGACAAAACTACTGGAGAGCAGAATGACGGTGTTAATTCCGGGCAGAAGCAGCTCTAGTCTGGGCGTTCCTTCCGGGGGCCATTCTGGATTCATGGCTTTAAAGGTGAGGTAGGCCACAAAGAGGCCCACAAACAACATACTTTCTGAGACAAGAAAGATCACAAAACCAAACAGGCGTAGATCGGGATGTTCGCTATGTTCTGCGGCACTGCTGACTGCGGGTTGATTTTGATCGACGGTTGAACCTTGCATGGATAAAACGACACCTCGGGTAGGGCTAATTCACTTGAGCGTAGTTGGAGCGCTACTCTTCGCTATTTTCGCTTGGAGAAACTTCGGGATTTCCCTCTGCTCGTAACGCGGAGTTTGGACCTGCTGCCAGGACCGGCTCTGACTCCTTAGCCAGCGGGATATTGACTGGCAGCTTATGGTTCATGCCGTAATCGTAGGGACCGACCACGAGCACTGGCTCAATGTCCCAATTTTCATGGGGCGGCGGTGAAGGGGTTGTCCACTCTAGGGTTAGGGCTTCCCAGGGATTATCGCTGGCTTTTTCGCCTGCCATCCAGCTCCAGATTGCGTTGGCGATGAAGGGCAGCGTAGAAACGGCCAAGATATAGGAGCCAATGGTGCAGATCATATTGATGGTGGCAAACTGCGGGTCGTATTCAGCCACCCGGCGATTCATACCCTGTAGACCTAAGACGTGCATGGGCAAGAATGTCATGTTGAAGCCGACGAAGGTTAAAGCCCAATGGATTTTACCCAGAGGCTCATTGAGCATCTTGCCGGTCATTTTAGGAAACCAGTGATAGATGCCTGCGTAGATGCCAAATACACTGCCGCCGAATAGAACGTAGTGCAGGTGAGCGACGATGAAGTAAGTGTCGTGGACGTGAATATCGAAGGGGACTGCGGCGACCATAACACCACTGAGGCCACCGACGACGAACATTGAAACAAAGGCCATTCCGAACAGCATGGCGCTGCACAGCCTGAGTTTGCCGCCCCATACCGTTGCCACCCAGCTAAAGACTTTAATGCCGGTGGGGACTGCAATCACCATTGTGGCAATCATGAAGAACATTCTGAGCCAGTCAGGGGTGCCGCTAGTGAACATATGGTGCGCCCAAACAATCAGGCCCAAGAAGCTGATGGCAATACTGGAGTATGCGATCGCTTGGTATCCAAAAATTGGTTTGCGAGCATGGACCGGCAAGATTTCAGAAATTAGCCCAAATGCAGGCAAAATCATGATGTATACCGCTGGGTGCGAGTAAAACCAGAACATATGCTGGTACACAATCGGATCACCGCCGCCGGTTGGGTTAAAGAATGCGGTGCCGATAATTAAATCGAAACCGAGCAAAACCATCGCACCCGTTAGAACTGGAGTTGCCACAAGCTGTAGCGCAGAGGTTGCCAGCATTGCCCAGCAGAATAGGGGCATTTTGTTCATGGGCATGCTGGGAATCCGCATCTTTAAGATCGTGACCAGGAAATTGAGTCCGGCCATGATTGACGAGGTGCCTAGCAAAATAACGCCCGCAATCCAGATGGCTTCACCGGCTTTATTCGTGATCAGGCTCAGCGGCGGGTAAGAGGTCCAACCGGCGCTGGCGGGGCCGACGAAGAAGCTCATCAATAGCAAAACGCTGGTGGGGGGGATAATCCAAAATGCGATCGCGTTTAATTTGGGGAACGCCATATCCTTGGCCCCAATCATCAGCGGCACCAAAAAGTTACCGAATCCGCCCGTCAAGCTCGGAATGATCCACAGAAAGATCATGATCGTGGCGTGCATCGTGAACAGTTCGTTATAGACCTCACGGGGCACGAAGTCAGACGCTGGCGTCGCTAATTCGGTTCTAACCAGTTCGGCTAGGACGCCACCAATCAAATAAAAGACAAAGCTGGTGACTAAGTATTGAATCCCGATCACTTTATGGTCGGTGCTGAAGCTAAAGTACTCCTTCCACGGGGTGCCGTGAGCAACTTCGACATGGTGATCTGAGGCATTTATGGGGGCTGTGGTCATAGTCTCCATCCAGTCGGGACGTTTTCAGGGGCGTTTTCAATCATTTGAAGGTCACAGATTGGGGGCCGTCAACGGTTCGGCAGAGCTAAGCAGCGCCTGAATTTGTTGAGAATCAACGCTGGGGTTCTCGGCCTGCAGGTCTGTCAACGCGTCAGGCTCGGGCGTCAGGCTTGCCATCTGATGATCGGCATTGGAGGTCGCCGCTACCTCTGAGGAACTGTCGGTGGTGGCAACCACGCGACTGCTGTACCAAGTTTCATAGTCTTCAGGGGTGTCTACAATCACGCGGGTTTTCATTGCGCCGTGATAGGCGCCGCAGAGTTCAGCGCAAATGATTGGGTAGTTACCGGGCTTATTGGGGGTGAAGGCCAAATGGGTTTCAACACCAGGAACGGCATCTTGCTTAAGGCGGAACTCGGGTACCCAAAAAGCGTGAATAACGTCTTGAGCATTGATGTTCAGCTCCACCGGGCGTCCAGAAGGAACATGGAGGTCGCCGGAAACGATGTCGGTGCCGTCATAGTAGAACAGCCAAGCGTACTGCAGTCCCTTAACGTTGATCACCAGTGAATTATCAATGGGATTCGACATGCCCGAACCCATGTCGGCCATCTGGGTCTGGTTAGAGACGTTGACGATCTTGGATTGGGCGTGGGCCATGTGATCGCTGCCCATAAAGCCGCCACTGTTGACGGACTGGTAAACATCAAAGCTGTAAATCGCTAGCCACAGCACAATCGCACTAGGAATCGCAGTCCAGACAATCTCTAGCGGGACGTTGCCGTGAACGGGGGCAGCGTCAGTGTCATCGTCTTTTTTCTTGCGGAATGCAAAGAGCGAGTAGAGGAGCGCGCCTTGGACTAAGAGGAATAAGCCGGTTGCGATCGCCATCATCGCATTGAACAGGTTATCAATTTGGGCCGCCTCAACAGAGGCGGCGGTGGGGAGCAAACCGTTATTCTGCCCGACCCACAGGCTAATCAAGGTAATGGCGATGCCAATGATAAGCGTGGCAACGGAGCTTGGAACATTCACGATAGACGGACCCTTCGATGGTGTAGCCAGCAAATACTGACCCTCTTACTTTAACTAAAGTAGATCAGGCGACAAGGAAGAGTTGCAAAGCTTAGGCGAGTCTTAGGCTTTTCTTAGGGATCTGTGCGAGTCCAACGGTTGCGAATGCTGGAATCCGGGCTAGGGAAGCCTCTACTTGATATTAAGACTTGCTTATAAAAGCTCAGCCAACCTCAATATGACTTGAGAGTAGGTGATATAAGTTCACGATTGAGTACAAATACCGTTTCGTTTTCATTAAATTGAAGAGGCGTGATTCATCACGTCAAAGCGTCTAGTTAATAGTCGATTGAGGTTCATGGCTGATAGCTTACTGAATAATTCCACCGCTGAATCTAGTGCAGGCAGTCCTTCCGAGCGTCTGGGCTGGATGTTTCTGAGTATGGCTGTACTGACCTTTTTCTTAATGGCATTGGGCAGCACCACACGAGTCATGAATGCGGGCCTCTCCTGTCCTGACTGGCCTCTCTGTTACGGAGAGTTAGTACCTGCACAACAAATGAACCTTCAGGTTTTTCTGGAGTGGTTCCATCGGCTGGTCGCTTCTTCCATTGGCTTTTTGATGATTGCTTTAACCGGCATGACGCTCTTCTGGCGAAAGCAGATTCCGCGTTGGGTGCCCGTGGCTGCTGGACTCTGTCTGCTATTGGTCATTGCTCAAGGGATTCTGGGCGGTCTGACGGTGACCCAGCTGCTCCGGTTTGATATTGTGACGGCCCATTTAGCAACTGGACTGATGTTCTTTAGCTGTCTGCTGGGTATTGGTGCTGCCCTCGTAACTTACCAGGGGACAGGCGTTGTCGGTCGGCTGTCCTGGCTGGGCATGGCGGCTGTAGGCTGTGTCTACGGTCAAAGCATTTTAGGTGGCGTGGTTGCATCTCGCTGGGCCGCGCATCAGTGTTTGGGCGGTTCTCGTCTCTGTTCTGTGATGTATAGCCATTTTGCTGGAGTAGTACCGGCGGTGTTTTCTGTGGTGGTGCTGGTGGTGCTGGCGATGAGAACGGCGGCGCTTCATCCTCGACTGCGGATGCTGACGCAGATTATGACGCTGCTGCTGGGTCTTCAGGTTGTTTTGGGTGTGTCTACGCTACGGCTGCACTTGCAGGTGGTGGCATTAACGGTGGCTCATCAGGCGATTGGGGCGGCGCTGCTTGGATCACTGGTTCTGTTTACGGTTTGGGCATGGCGCGATGGCCGAGAGCCGGGTGGAGACCATCGTTCTCAGGATCTGAATATTGGAACAAATTTATGACGGATGTAAGGAGCGCTGGCGTTTGGGAGATATTATGAACGCTTTGCACTGGCCCTTCCGGCCCCCATGCCACTTGTTTCAAGTCGGGGAACCCGCCAAACGCAGTGGCTCCACTTCTGGGGGGAGAAAGCAGAAAGCTGGGGACGTCTTCAACTTTGCTTCTGGATTAAAAATCGCTACATCTTGACTGATGAGCATCTGAATTGAGATGCTCTCTCACTACAAAATTTTTGAACTCTGAACGTGGGGATTATTATGCAACGACTGACTTGGCCTGGAACTAATTGGCAAGAGAGTGTCACCCAAACTATCGCGGACTATTATCAGCTCACGAAGCCCCGTCTGATTCTTCTATTCTTGATTACGACGGCGGCGGCGATGTGGGTTGCGGCAAAGGGCCAAGTGGATGGCGTTTTAGTTTTGGCAACTTTGACGGGTGGAGCCTTGGCTGCAGGATCGGCGAATACAATCAATTGTCTCTACGATCGCGATATTGATTATGTAATGGAGCGCACCCGCCACCGTCCGCTACCTTCGGGTCGGATTCAGCCTTGGCAGGCTTTGGTGTTTGCGATCGCACTTGCAATAATATCCTTCACGCTTCTCGCCACCGTTGCCAATCTGCTAAGCGCCTGCCTCGCCATGTCAGGGATTGCGGCCTACTTCTTTGTATATACGGCTTGGCTGAAGCGTTCTTCCACGCAAAATATTGTTATTGGCGGTGCGGCTGGTGCGATTCCGCCACTGGTGGGCTGGGCTGCGGTCACGGGGGATTTGAGCTTGGCGGCTTGGGCAATGTTTGCGATCGTGTTTGTCTGGACACCGCCTCACTTCTGGCCTCTGGCGATGATGATTCAAGAGGACTATGCCAAGGTTGGCGTGCCGATGATGCCGGTGGTGGATGGTGATGATTCCACGGCTAAGCAGATGATGTTTTATACAGTGTTGCTGGTGCCCACGTCTTTGCTATTGGTGTATCCGCTCCATGCTTCGGGTGGAGTTTATGGTGCGATCGCACTTGTCCTAGGCGGCATGTTCATACAAAAGGTCTGGCAGCTCAATCAGAGTCCCGCAGATAAGACAATGGCTCGATCTGTCTTTAAATTCTCGATTTTATACATGATGTTGCTTTGTGCAGGGATGGGACTTGATAGTTTGCCATTAACTCAAAACCTCGTTGCTCAAGGCTCTCAGGTATTACAGATGCTTGTATTGGGTGCTTGAAAATCAGTCATGACCTTGGGTCTATTTGCTCTATACTTCGAGCGCTATTGATAGTGAGACTTGATAGTTTGCTATTGGCTCAAAGCATTTTAAGAGAAGCTTCTTCGGCGCTGCAAATACTCGTGCTGTGTGCTTGATTGCTGACTTCCAGAGTGTTTTAGCCCTGTAATCGCAACCTAATTAATAAATCATGCAGGTCGGGTTTTGCTGAGGGTTCATCAGGCAAATGACTTGCCTGGCTTGCGGCTTCAAGTGTTTGATACAGCCTCATGTACTCTCGCTCATGGAATTCAACATCGGAGACATCCAGCGTGTTCTTCTCTGTCCCTGTGATCTTGGCATTAATCAGATCGGGTACGTAAGGAAGCTGAAATTTTTCATTTAAAGTGACAAGATTCGCTTCGATGACGCCACTGTGCATCAGGTTGATGCCGGTTAGTAAAACTCGATAGACATACAGCAGAGTCTTGACCCGTTTTGGGCTGCTTTTTTCAAAGAGTCGCCATTGTGTTTTTGCAAAACCCAAGTAGTGATAGCTGTGATTACGCGTGATGCAGTGCTTGGCAATATCTTTTAGTTCGTTATATTCTGGCCCTGTTTGGTGAACAACGAGTGGAGAATAGAGCTGCTCTAGTACATAGCCATTGCGTTTTAACAGCAGACTGAAAAACTTTTTAGCCTCATGCGTCACTAAATCAATCTCTAGCCCTTGCTGAATATTGGAAACTTCTATCGTTTCTTTTCCCCTTCTTAAACCGACTAGCTCAGTCAAGGGAAGTTGGTGGATTCCTCTAAGATCGTAGTCAGAATCAGCCGAAGGAAATCCATAGAGATGTGCACCACTCACCGTTACAAACAGGAGTGGGTAGGGTTGTTGAGCAACAACATTAACCAGTCGGGGATCTACTGCATTCATGGTCTATTGCTCGCCGACTCGACTTTGCCGTGCCTGAACCAAGAAGGCATTGGCCTTTTCATAGTCAGGACGCTCGGGTAGATGGGTCTGAGCAAAGGTGTGATCAAATTCTGTATGCAGGCTCAAGCGCCACTGATTGATCTCATCCCAGGATAGTTGCTCGTATTTAATCGCCATGAGGCGATCTCGATAGGCTTCCACTCGAACGGGCACAAACCCATCCCTCAAGACCGTAATGCCGGAGAGCAAAAGTCGAATCAGGTGCATCGCATGCTTCCACCGAATGATTCCCTTTGTGCGGAGATCTTGCTCCATTTTCTTGAACTGTGAAAGCACATAGCTATTGTAGGTCTGGTACACCAGCCGAGAAAGGAAAATCTCTCGAATACTGAGCAGCTCTTGGGCTAACGGCGTTGCGGTTTCCACAAGGGGGGAGTACAAACACTCCAATATGTTGGGATTGGCCTTCAGTGCCAGTACCAGAAATTTCTGTAGTTCCCAATAACACTCCTGTTCTTCTTTGTGCTCAATTTGTTCTGGGATGCCATAGAGTGACCAGTGCATCTGGGCCGGAGGTAAATAGATGCCGCGCCGATCTGTATCAGACTCAGAATCATCAAGGCCGTAGGCTCTGGAGCCAATCACGCAGCGATAGATAACGTGATCAAAAAGATTCAGCTCTTCCAATGCCGACTGAGGCGGTTCCAAACCTTCCCGCTGAAAATGCTTTCGAATACTGAAATTCAGTCGTTTCAGGCTGATGAGTGTATCGTTTGGCAGTTTGATTTGATAGGTATGAGAATTATCTGTAGGCGATCGCACAATCACCCCTACCGCACCCTGTGGGCACAGCGCTTCCCCTGCGGCATTTTTGACTTCAATGCGGCTAACGACCTGTGTGCCCACGGGTAGAATTAGATTGACAGGAGACTGTGTTTGAGACATGGAGGCCAAGCCAGGGTCGGTTGTCCAATCTAACCTCTAACTAGATTGAAGGCCACGTCTCAAATCGACATGTTGAAAACTTATCTCACATGAATTTACTAGCATGACGGAAATCATCAAATCAATACTAGATGCTTATTATCAATCTATGACTCAGGCTGATCCTGTTAATGCATGTATAAATAGTGGTTTCATTGGATGTGGCGAAGCTGAGAGCGATTTGTCTATCCGTTATAAAGCTCAGTTGGCAGAGTCCCTAAAAGATAAGTACGGCAAGCGGTAATGACTATTGTTGATACTGGCTTTTGGCTTGCCCCCGCAAATCGTCGCGTTGTTGGTGATTCTGGCCGAATATTTAGAGTATGGTCAAATCTTTTCTGTTGATGAGCAGCGACCTCAATACCTATCGCTGGAAGAATAGGTATCCCTAGAACTTAATGCTGTAACTCGGGTTACGTCTCGAAGATCAATTTTTAGGCAATCTCTGTAGGGGGTTCTACTAGCTGCCGCAAACTTTCCTGCACAAGCTGCTGGATTGCTTCGCGTGGAACTTCGTATCCAGAATCTTGCCCCTTGGGATTATCAAAGAAAATCAGGCTATCCACTGGCTTCATGGCTAGGAGCTGAAACAGTAGCAAAATTACTGGCTTTGGAATGGCAATTAAGTTTGGATCTGAGCAGGAGTGAGTGGCGTCTTTGAGGTGAGCGTAGGCATACACTACGGTTTTTTCAAGCTCTGGTTTGCTTTGATGCCGAAGCGTTGTGATTTGCCAGTTCTGCCCCAAGTTTTGCAGGATGTAGTATTCCAGATGATTGAGGTTGTGGGCGACCTGCGCTAAGACAGGACCGATCGTCTGCATCGCTTGGGGCGTTTTGCCATCCTCCGGTGCTTCGTTGACGAGGGTTTGAATCTGGTCCTGTAAACTCATGCTTTATAGCTTGGCCCCACATTCAGGACAAAAATGATTGCTCGCAGCATTTTTAGCGCCGCATCCACTGCAGTAGATTAGCTCTACTGCCTTCTCTAGCTTTTCCTGTTCCGGTAGCCCTAGCATCTGGCCGTTGCTCTGACCCGGTGCAATCATGGGATAGCAGTTCTCGTCACGGGTAACTTGAGCATCCAATAAGACGGGACCGTCGTGGGCTAAGAGGGTTGCGATCGCATCCCCCAATTCTCCCCTTTCCCGCACCAGCATACCCTTGACGCCAAACGCCTCAGCTAGCTTCACAAAATCGGGCATCCCCCGAGACATATTGGAATTAGAATAGCGCTCGCCAAAAAAGGCCTGCTGCCACTGGCGCACCATTCCCTGCCAGAAATTATTGACAATCACCGTCTTGACATTGATGCCGTACTGGGCCAGCGTTGCCAGCTCCTGCAAATTCATCTGGAAGCTGGCATCACCGCTAATACAAATCACCTGCTGGTCGGCCACCGCCACTTTTACTCCCATTGCTGCAGGGAGGCCGTAGCCCATTGTTCCGAGACCTGCGCTAGAAATCCAGCGCCGAGGACCATTTTTAAGGAACTGTGCTGCCCACATCTGATGCTGTCCGACATCAGTGGTGAAAAATGCGTCAGGTGCCTGACGTCCCAGCTCCACAATCACCTCTTGAGGTGAGAGCTTCTCAGTCGGATGAGGAATCTGTAGGGGATAGGTCTGTCGCCAGCGGTTGATGCGATCGAGCCAATCCTGAGTGCGTCCGTTTGCTGCCTCTGATTGTCTGGCAACCTGCAGCAACTCCATCAACACCGGCTTGACGCTGCCGACAATGGGCACCTCAGGCGCGCGGTTTTTGCCCACCTCCGCCGGGTCAATGTCGATGTGAATCACCTTTGCCCGCGAGGCAAACTGATCTAACTTCCCGGTTACCCGATCATCAAATCTCGCACCCACAGCAATTAGCAGGTCGCACTCACTGACCGCAAAGTTAGCGTAGGCTGTGCCGTGCATTCCCAGCATTCCCACCGCCAGCGGGTGGGCTTCATCGAAGGCTCCCTTGCCCATCAAAGTCGTGGTCACCGGAATCTGAAACCGCTCGGCTAGCTCTTTAATTTCGGTATGGGCACCGGATGTAATCGCTCCACCCCCGGCATAAAGGAGCGGTCTTGCCGACTGCTGAATCAGATCAATCGCCTGCTTGACCTGTCGAGGATTCCCTTTAACGGTAGGCCGATACCCAGCTAGATGGACCGAACCCGGCTCGACAGGGGCATACTCGAACTCTTCTAGGCCCACATCTTTCGGAACATCGATGAGGACAGGGCCGGGACGCCCAGTTCCAGCAATATGGAAGGCTTCAGCGACAAACTGCGCCATCTGGGACGGGTCGCGCACCACGTAGGAGTGCTTCACCAACGGCAGCGTAATCCCGAAAATATCGGTTTCTTGAAAGGCATCACTGCCGATCACGGGTCGGGGCACCTGTCCCGTAATCACCACCATCGGGATGGAGTCGAGGTGGGCCGTGGCAATGCCCGTCACTAGGTTGGTTGCCCCTGGACCAGAGGTGCCAAAACAAACGCCCACTTGTCCTGTTGCTCGAGCATAACCATCAGCCGCATGGGCTGCTGCCTGCTCGTGACGCACCAGAATATGTTGGATATCCCCGCGCTCTTCTGCCAGATATAGCTCATCGTAAATGGGCAGAACTGCGCCACCAGGATAGCCAAAAATATGTTTGACGCCGTGACGCTTCAGGCTGTCAATTAATGCAAAAGCTCCGGTTGCACGCACGAGGGGAACCCCATCCATAGAAAAAAGGTTGTACACCGCCAATAAGTGGCGGTTAATCCTTAATCTTAGCGCCAGCAATTAATCTGTGTCGATAGTCTAGACGCCAGATTCCTGAAGAGAAGCTTAAATAACATCCTGCAAAACATTGCGAGTGTTGCGCCAAGCCCAAAAACCGGCAATCACGACAATGATGCCCATGCTGGTGAGAACAAGACGGAGGCCCACTGCATCTGCTAATAGACCTGCGATCGCAAGGGGTAAACTCAGGGCAATATTGACCACATTATTTTGAAAGCCAAACACCTTCCCCCGCATGTCTGGCGGAGTTTGGACCTGAATCAAGGTCTGCATCGGCACTCCCACCAATGCCGCTCCCAGTCCTAGCAAAACGCTGAGCAAGAGGGCAACCCATACATGGTGGACAAAGGAAAAGACGGTTAGCACGACGCCCATACTGCAAAAGCCCACCAACGGTAGCGGCAGGTGATGAAAGCGTTCGCCCCACTGCCCTAGAACGCCAGCACCTAAAATTAGGCCAATGCCGGTCGCTGCAAGTAAAAAGCCAAACTGCTCCGGCTTCAGGCCAATTCGGTCAGCGAGACCAATGGCGAGCACCGACAGCGCGGCAAACACGCAGTAGAGAATCGTAAGCTGCACCATTGCATTGCTAATCAAGCGATTTTTGCGCAGATACTTGAAGCCTGACTTCAAATCTTGCCAAGGGTGCATAGCCAGCTCTTTGTCTTTCTTTCGCTCCCGCATCGGTAAAATACCGACAACAACTGCCGAGAGTACATATAGCCCTCCGACTAGGTAGACACGGCCATTGATTCCGCCCCAAGTGGTCGCCCAAGTCAGAACAGGCTCTCCGATCGCAAATCCCACAACTAACGACCCCATCATCGTGGTGGTAAACAGGGCATTGGCCGACATGAGGTTGTGGGACTTTACCAAAATGGGAATAGCCGCCTGCTCTGCGGGCGCAAAGAACTGCGTCAAAATCGACTCAGAAAAGGCGATGAGCAGCAGCCAGTAGAACTGATTTGGTAGTAACGGGATCAGCAAGACCAGCAGTCCTCGCCCCAGGGTCGTCGTCCACAGGATCTGTTTCTTGGACCAGCGGTCGACAAAGATACCGGCGGCAGAACCCACGAAGACGGCAGGGAGCGTATTGGCGATCATGACCGCCGAGCGCATGGAGTTTTCTAAAAACTGGGGTGGATTGGGGTAATTCACCACTAGCGCAATCAGCAACACAAAAAAGATCTTGTCGGCGAGCTGCGACACAATTTGCCCTGACCAAAGAATCACAAATCCTCGGTTGCGCATCAGAGATTGGAAGCCGCTACTCGGAGGCTGGGGGCCGGGAGTCGCCATAGACAAAAGAGTTAATCAACAGCAGCGGAAAACGATGGTTCCATCAAGACTATTGGCGTAGAGCAAAATCTTTCCAGGTCCACGATGGTACAGCAGCAACTCTAGCATTCATGGGCTTACTGATGAGATTTCTCTGTTCGAGGCTGTTATAGAAGGTGTTGAACACAGCACTAAACGGCAGGAAGAACACCTCTTGAGGTGATGCTTTCAGCTTTTATTAAGTAGATAGGCACGATTCTATCGCTATCCATCAATGAGGGGATACTAAGAGATGAGTCAAAACGCTCAATCTAGCTGAGGTTTTATAGCAGATCGCCGCTTAATTGGGGACGCATCCAATTTTAGAGCTGCTGCTGGGCAAGTCTTTCAGGAGCCATGACGATCTCCTCCCTAGATGAAAACTGCTGCATCTGTAACGATGGCCTAAGGCCGGTCGGAGACCATAGCACCATTCAAAAGCTCACAAAAGGCATCGAGCTGGTCGTGGTCTGGGGTGTAGTAGAGGTTGGTGTTGCCTCGATCCGTATCTTCCCAGAAGTTGGGTTGAGAAATACGGAGGCGATCGCAAGTTCTCTGAATCGCCTGCTCAAACAAATCTTTGCCTAGAATCGTCAGATCATCCAAAATATCAATCACAATTCGGTGGGCAAAATCACGCTGGCCTGCCTTGAGGTAAAACAACGCCAGACCAATCTGCAGCGTCCTCACACCGCTATTGAGGTGAGGCTGTTCAGGATTGTTCTCATCAATCTCTGGCGGGCTATCTACCTGCAGCATCTCGTCCAAAAGCCGAGCCTGAATCTCTGGCGGCCAGCTTTGCTCATGGACCAAGACCAAGATTTTCTTCATCTCAGCTGCAATCACATCCACAATAAAATACATTGCCGAACTCATGTGGCCGTAAGCATAAGCTTCATTCCCGTAGCGGCGCAGATAGATAAAGCTATCTTGAGCCTGCTGCAGCTTGTCATGGTGGACCAAGCTAGCGATAAAAGTGCGGTAGTGAAACGCTAGGTTGTATAAATTCCGGGCTTCATTGTGCTTGACACCGTGCTTGAGAGCAAAGCGACACAGGGTGTTAAAGCGAACAATCAATACATCCAGCAGCCGGTCATCATTGATGGCTAGAGCTTTGGACCCAATCTTACTGATCTCTGAAACGCAAAGCGAAGCGAGGTCAAACTCTGACTCTTCTAAGAGATGGACATAGGCATTACCCAGCAGGCGAAAACACTTTTGCTCATAAAATGTGCGATTGTGCTCGACACCATCAAGCTGATCCACCATCGTCTTAAACGAAATATCTGAGCGCACCGCCGGTCCTACCTTAAAGAATGCAGGGTTAACCTTAGGCTTTAGACAAACAAAGTCCTGCAGAAGCAGACTCACATCTTGCAGGATCTCAGCTTTGAGTTCTTTGAACGTGACATATTCCAGTAGATTATCAAGCTGGTTCAGCGACTCTAGAAGCTGATGCTGATAGTCTTCTCGATAAGCCTCAACGTTCAGCAATTGCCGAGCTGGATAGCGGTAGAGCTGATGCAGATTGCGGTAGTGGGTCTTGACCACCTTTTTGACGACGGTGAGCGGCTGAATGCTGTTTAAGACATAAAAGATGTAAGAAAAAGAAAAAATGATCGAGACCGGCAGGAAAATATAAACATTTAGGATCGTGCTAGCCGTGGCGTCTAAACCAGATTCCTGGTGAAACTTGACGAACAGAGCGTGGGCACCCCCCAGAATCAAGAACCAGAGATAGAACAAGCTCACCCAGTCTTGAATGTAGAGTTCAGCGATCTTAGGAATATTTTGAGAGGCAATCGAAATAGCGATCACCAAAGTCCCTAGCGTTAGACCAATCAGAGACAGCCAAACTTCAGGGACAAAGCCAATCTCAATCAGATTGACGGAGGGTAGCGGTCGGAACTGATAGAGTCGAGAGAACAGATAATCTACAACAAAGATGCTCCCTAAGACGCAGAGAAGAGAGAGCATTCTGCGATGTCGAGAGCCAAAAGCAGACACTCGATGGATTTGAGTTAAAGCTTTAAGATTCACGCCATATCTGGCTTTAAAAAACTATCCGCTCCCAACAGTTGCATTGTAGAAGATCTACAGCAGCTTACTGCGTTAGGAGCGGTCTAGCGGGTCTTCAGATTAAGACCTGACTGCCGGGAGAACCCCGAACCAAACTGGCGAACCAGCAGATTTTTAGAGAACAGTCCCGGCACACAGCCGGCCAGAGTTAAACTGAAAACCCAATTTAGTACTACCTTCTACCATGGGCATCACCTCCTATAGTTTGTTCAATTTCATGGTCAAAATGCCACTCTAAAGTGCATTGGCCTAACGATAGCACAACTTTTTATCGGGTTGCACCTCGTCCTTGCCCGCCTCAGCGAAAAAATGTAAGCATGAGTGAAGAAACGCCTGCATTATTTACGGAGATTCGATATGGCTGCTCACTTTAAGCACGTAATGCTGATGGTGAAAGATATTCCCGCCACGGTGAAGTTTTACTCAGAGGGTCTGGGTCTGCAGGTGAAGATGGCAAGTCCGGGTTGGGCTGAGCTAGATGCTGATGGCACAACGATTGCGCTCCATGCTGCGGGCGAGACCAGCGCAGGGGCAGATTCGCCTATTCTCAGCTTTCATGTCGATGATGTACATAATTCCATTGCCACTCTAGAATCGATGGGTGCTCAGCTAGAGGGCCGGGTCCGCGAACCTTCTTTCGGTAAGGTGGCTGCAATGCGCTCTCCTGATGGACATCTGCTAAGTTTGCTGCAGCCTAATCCTGTACCAGCAGGAAGTGCTGCTCACTAGAGATATTTTTGACCCTCTCCACCTTCAATTTTGGGGACGGAGAGGCTTTGGACTTTTTATATGAAGCATCATTATTAGGTGTGCACCCTTGTTTAGCGATATTGGAAAGTCTCGCTAAGAGCTTTATGCTAGCCCTCCAGAATTGGGAGACCAGTGCAGGTTTGCATGTTATTCATACGAAAAGTCTGTTAGATGATTTCTGTCAGAGATATGCGTTCATCAGCAAAATGCTGGAGGCGCGGTAATTATGCAAAAAGTGGCTGTGTTTGGCAATGCAGGTGGAGGTAAGTCAAGACTCAGCAAAAAGCTGGCAGACATCACTGGCTTACCCCTTTATGTATTGGACAAGATTAAATACCAAACTGGGGGCGCTGAGGTGCCTGAGGCAGAGTTCCAGCAGTTTCACCAAGAGATTCTGGCAACTGAACGCTGGATTATTGATGGGTTTGGCTCGCTCGATATGCTCTGGGAACGTCTAGATACGGCAGATACGCTGATTTACATTGATCTACCGTTGCCGCTGCATTTCTGGTGGGTGACGAAGCGATTGCTCACGGGATTTTTTAGTCCCCCGACCGGTTGGCCGGACAAAAGCCCCATATGGAAGAGTTCGCTCAGTAGCTATCGCGTTTTGCGGCTATGCCATCGGCTGCTGACGCCAAGATATCGAAAGTATATTACCGAGACTCAAAATTCTAAACAGGTCTATCACCTTCAATCAGCTCGGCAGGTTGCACAGTTTCTAGAGTTGGCAAAAACTTTGATATGACTGCTTTTACCTCTCGCATGGAGCAAGTTCAGGCCCCGATTATTCCGGTGATAGGGGAATTGATTCGACAGCATCCTGGCACGATTTCGCTGGGACAGGGCGTTGTCTCCTATGGACCACCAACTCAGGCCATTATGCGGATTTCTGACTGCCTTCAAGATCCTGAGAACCACAAGTACAAGGCTGTTCAAGGTATTGCACCCTTATTAGAAATCATTGCTCACAAGCTGCAAACTGAGAACAAAATTGCAGTGGATGCTCACGCGCAGGTCGTGGTCACGGCGGGCAGCAATATGGGGTTCATGAATGCGCTGCTGGCGATTACACAGCCCGGTGACGAGATTATCTTGCAGACGCCCTATTACTTCAATCATGAGATGGCGATCGCAACTGCAAGCTGCAAAGCGATATGCATCCCCACCGATGACCATTATCAGCTCAGGCTTTCAGCGATTGAGGCTGCGATAACAGATCGCACCCGCGCCATCGTCACGATTTCGCCGAATAATCCTACCGGGGCCGTTTATCCACCCGAAGATTTGGCGGCAGTCAATCGGCTGTGCAGAGATCGCAACCTCTATCACATCAGCGATGAAGCCTACGAGTACTTCACCTACGGTCAGGCACAGCACGTCTCACCCGCCACCTTTGATCTGGCAGGGAAGCACACCATTTCTTTGTTCAGCCTCTCCAAAGCCTATGGGTTTGCAGGCTGGCGCATCGGCTACATGGTGATTCCAGCGCACCTGATGACGGCAGTGAAAAAGATTCAAGACACGATCTTGATTTGTCCGCCCGTGGTCTCTCAGTACGCGGCGCTAGGAGCGCTGGAGGCGGGTCGAGACTATTGCCAAGACCACCTGAATCAAATTGCACTGGTCCATCAGCAAGCCCTAAGCACTCTAGATTCAGTCCACGATCTTTGTTCAATTCCCCAACCTGACGGAGCCTTTTACGTTTTTCTCAAAGTGAACACGGAGCTAAACGCGATGGCCCTTGTGGAACGGCTGATTAAAGAACACGGTGTCGCTGTTATTCCTGGCGATACGTTTGGCACAGAGAAAGGGTGTTATTTGCGGGTGGCCTACGGTGCTTTAGATAAAGATCAGGTTGCTGAAGGGATGGGGCGTTTGACGAAGGGACTTCGGGTAGTTCTCTAGGATCTCATCGTTAGGACTGCTGTTTGAGGCATTGAGCGTCTAGCAAAATATACTTGACGCCCGTTAAGGCTGAGCATTGTTCTGAGAGTTTTTCTATTACGGGTTTTTCAGACTGTTTTAGGGTTGCGATCGCATCCCCTGCCGCAGGCTCAAACTGCATCAGCCACGGATTCTCAGATACGTATTCAGGGGTAAAAGTCCCTGGTTCCCCCTTATCCAACAGCAGGAAATCAACGCCGTAGGTCTCAATGAAGCGCTTCACCTGTTCAGGATCCGTGCTGTACTGGGCTGAGAGCAAATCGAGCGCCCGCTGTCGAATCTCGCTGTAGTAGCCAAGATGGAATGCGATCGCAATTTCACGACTCACCAAAATCGAACGCTCCGCAAACGACGGAATATTATCGGCATAGCCACTCAGAGACGCCACCATCGTATCTTTCGGCTGCTGGGCAATATATTCATACAGCTCTGGACGCTTTGCAATCACCCAATATTGATTACTCCTCAACACCAGCGGCACCAACGGCACAAAAATGAACACAAAGCAGAGAAACGCTGCAAAGCTAGACAGCAAAAACTGCTTAGGCGTCATCCACTTACCGCTGCGCCGAATGGCAGAGAGCGCTTTCCAAAATCTCTCCAGCAGAACTGTCAGCACGATACCCGCCGCAATCGGCATGATGAACCGAAAGCTAAAGTAGGTATACCGGCTGGGCAGATATAGCCTCAGCAGCACAATATGGGACAGCACAAACAGAGCCAGCGACGGCAGCAAGATTTGCCACAGAATCTCGATTTTAGGCGTCACGTGCTTCATCAAGCCGCGCGGTGATCGACGGAACCAAGGCAACAAAAACGCCAGCCAAGCAATCGGCGGCAGCAGTGGAATCCTCACCCCGCTTCTGCCATGGGTCCAGAACAAGTGCGGGCTAAAGCCGAAGTAGGGAGAGCGCCCCTCAGGCGAGAACTCAACCATTTCCTTCATCTGAGCCGCCGTTACCTGGGGTTCAAAGGGAGTCGTCCGTAACACCGTCGGCAACAGCACAATCACAAGAACGATCATGCCGCCCACCGCCAGCACATAGCTAACGCGCTCCCGAGAGAGCTGCAGCGATCGGCCCTTAAGTTGAATGAGCCGGAGGATCAAGATACCCACCGACACCAGCGCAATCATCGGATAGAACAGCGCCTCAAGGGCAATAAAAACTAGGCAGGGAATCACCCGTCCCTTCAGCAGATAGAACAAAAACCCGGCAAAAAATGGATAGGTAAAGCCCCGCGCCGTCGCCGACAGCACATCGTTTTTGAACCAATACCCCTGATTGAAAATCAGCGTTGCCAGAAACGCCCCCGCAGGCAGCGGAAAAATCTGGAGAACCAGCCCAAAGAAATAGGCCGTCGCCACCAGACCCACCGGAATCGGCAATAGCTTGGCGAACAGCATTGGCTCTATCCCGATCTGGGCCACAGACCAATAGAGTGCCTTAAATCCTGGCGAAGCATAGGCCATGTAGTAGTCGGCAATCCAATCTTTTGGGAACAGATCCGGATCGACGAAACGCTGTAGCCAAACAACGTGTAGTCGCGCATCATCCTGCACGATGTGCTCATGGCTAAACACGTTGAGCAGCGTGACGATGCAGTAGTAGATGGGGATCAACAGAGACAGGCCAAACCAGAACCTGACGTTCTGCTGCGAAAAAATATTTTCTCTAGATATTTCAGCCATGCCGGTCCTAAATGTTATGAATGACAGTCTTAGATCGGGTATCGAGTCCGCTACGCCTGAGGGAAAACACCAGTAATGCAAATATTGAAGCTCAACTTGTGGAGCGGTTGAGGCAGATATCGATCAAACCACCGATCGATAGTGAGTGCCCACTGACTCAAATGGCGGCTGAGAAACTGGGGCGGAATGATCACTTCGGCAAAGGGCGGCGAGAGAAACCCCCGATAGGTCAGATCGTGAATCGAGATATTGTGCTGGTGCAGCAGATCCACCAGCTCCTGTTCAGAAAAGAAAATCTGGTCTTCTGAATATCCTCGATCAATTTTAGTCCGCAGCCATCGCATTCCTTGAATCAGAGGATTGGCTTTCTGGGGTTCAATCACCATCAGATACGCCCCTGGCTTCGCCAGCTTGACCAGGCAGCCCATAACCGCCTCTAAATCAGTCATGTGGTGCAGCGCCCCCACGACCAACACGACATCAGCGATGTGGTCCGGTAGCGTCATCGCCTTGATATTGGAAGCGACAAACTGAGTCTTGTTACAGGGCTGATTTAAAACTTCAGCTACCCGGATCATTTCTGAAGATTGATCAACGCCGATGTAGTGGTCATAGAAACCCTGCAGATACTGAGCCGGGGCACCTACCCCGCAACCAATATCAACCACGGTCCCGAGGGATGGCGTTTGCTTGAGCAGCGGCTGCAAGGCTGAGAGCAGTTGTCCTTTGCGGGCAATGGAAGAGGACAGTGTCCGATCTTTCTGTCCATACTGGAGGGCAATTTGATCAAATAATGCCTGATCCTGACGTTCAATTTCTTGGGTTGACATAGAGGTGGGATGACCTAGCGGCAGGATGTGACAAGGCAAAGGTATCGTTGAGTTTGAAAGGTATAATTTCGACGGGCGCTCACTCCTTTAGGAAAGTCTTGGCTGGATTCTAAAGAACTCTGCCCCCAGCCCAGCCGTCGCCACGCAGCAGCCTTTTGTTTTATCGTCATCAACAGCGCCAATATGTCTGAACAGTTAGGGATTGATTACTTTGGACGCAAACATCCCTTAGCGGACCTCCATAATCAAACAACGCTGAAGTATCGCCGTAAAATATACCATTTCCTTGTCGAGGCCATCGGTGGGGTTGAGGGAAAGGTGATTCTTGATCATGGTTCCACCCCTGACACAGAGCGCGAAGCCAGCAACTGCTTCATTCGATGGCTTGTTCAAGATCAGGCACAGGTAAGGGCAACGTCCCCTGAGCCTATTGCCCATCTCGCTCAGGCATTTCCGGGGGTGAAGGTCATGGATTGGCCCCTACAGCTTGCAAGCAATGAGACTCTAGACTGTGTTCTATCGTCGGCGGTTATTGAGCATGTCGGTTCTCAGACAGATCAGGTTGAGTACGTTCGCAGCCTGCTGCAGCTCGGTTCGCCGCTCCTGATGACCACGCCTAATCGCTATCATTGGCTAGAGTTTCATACCAAGCTACCGCTGATACATTGGCTACCAAGAGCTTGGCATCGGGGGTTGCTCAAGCTGATCGGCAAGACCTTTTGGGCCAGTGAAAGCAATCTGCGGCTGCTGTCGCAGCAAGACTTTGCCACCGTGATTGACCAAGCGTTGCAGCATCAAGCATTGGAGGTCGCTATCACTTGGTACCAGCCTAAGTTTCTAGGCATGGTTTCTAACCTTTGCATCTTTATCCAGCCTACGAGCCAACGGGAGTCAAAGGTCAAGGCTGGCGAATAGACTTCGCGCCTACAAGAACGAAGTCGGAGGCATCCCACTGTTGCACTTGGCCCTCATCCCCCAGCCCCTTCTCCCAAGCTTGGGAGAAGGGGGGCAAGATAAAAGCACTCAAAGTCCCTCGCCCAGAATTGGGAGAGGGATTTAGGGTGAGGGCCGTGCAAGACTTTAGCGAAAGTGGGATGCTCCCAGTCTGCCGATGCAAACTATATACATTAAAGCTTTCGGTATAATTGGAAAGCTCTTCGCTTTGATTTCGTGCATGGAAATTCGTCGTCGTCCCCCCGCTGCCACTGTTGCCGTTGCTGGCTTAGGCTATCAGGTTAAAGTGCCAGAAGGTGAACCCAGCAATATTCTAGAAAAGATTGTTTGGCACAAGGAAACTGAGGTCGATCGGATGCGGGAAGCGCAGCCGCTGCTAGAGCTGAAGAAGCAGGTTGCGATCGCATCTCCCCCTCTAGACTTCATCGGCAGCCTCAGGCAGGGAAAGACGCAGCCAGCGTTAATTGCAGAGGTGAAAAAAGCGTCACCTAGTAAGGGCGTCTTGCGGGAGGACTTTGATCCGGTTGCGATCGCAACCGCCTACGAAGCCGCCGGAGCCTCCTGCCTCTCAGTGCTTACCGATGAAAAGTTCTTTCAAGGCAGCTTCGACTACCTACAGCAGACTCGTCAGGCCGTCCAGATTCCGCTTCTGTGCAAAGAATTTATCCTCTCGCCCTACCAGATCTATTTAGCGAGAGCCAAAGGAGCGGATGCGGTGCTGCTGATTGCGGCTGTGCTCACCGACCAGGACTTGACCTACTTTTTGAAAATCGTGAAATCGTTAGGTATGGCAGCTCTTGTCGAGGTTCATGATCTTACAGAACTCGATCGAGTCTTAGCACTACCCATTGATCTAGTGGGCATCAACAATCGCGATCTGGAGACCTTCACTGTGGATCTGCAGGTCACCTGCGATCTAGCTGCAGCGCGCAAGGAAAAATTAGAGACAGCGCTGATCGTGAGCGAATCGGGTCTCCATACCTCTGCTGACATCAAGCGCGTTGCCCAAGCCGGTGCCAAAGCTGTCCTCATTGGCGAATCACTGATCAAGCAAGAAGCCCCGGTTACCAACGAATCGGAGCACATGTGCCAGAGAATTTCTAGCCTGTTTCCCAGTTAGTCTTAACGGAGATCTAGTCGTTTCATCAGAAGCCGACCCCATCGCCTGTGGGAGCATCCCAAATGCAGCAGGCATATAGTCCGTAGGGATGAGGGTTTAATGGGATCTGTCAGCGGTTCAACCAGTTGCCTGTCGAGGCTCATGCAACCTCAAGGGTTGTCGTGATCTGAGTTAAACTGCACTTAACGTACTGTAGGCCCGACCGTCGAGAGCAACTGGACTTGAATCAGCAACTCGAAATTGACTGGGGAGATGAATCCCCTTTTCCTCTGTCATCAGAAGCCTCCCTTCTCGAAGCGCATAAGTTGGATGCCGATACAGAGGGTTTTCTTGGAGATGTCCTCGACCCGGCACTTGTCTATGGATCGCAGGAGCTTTTAGAAAACAGCGACACGGCCTCTGAAGCAACTCACCGTCGCATTCGACAGCTTGAAAAAGCGCTGGAGCAGTGTCAGCACTACATCTATGAACTAAAGTCACAGATGGTCGACCAGGCTTTTTTAGAGGCACAACTGGCAGCGACCGAAGAGTTTTCCCATATTCAGAAGCAGGCGATTGTGACGCTTAAGGGGCGGCAATCTAGTCAGGCTCAGCTTGATCAAACCGAACTCGATAATCTGCGCCAAGAGAACCTAGCGCTAATCGCCCAGATTGAAACCGTTGCGGGGCAGTCAGAAAGCCAGTCTTCAGAGATCCAATCGCTACAGGATCGGCTCAGGCAGGAACAAGCTGCCGTCAAGCAGATGCAGGACGAGGCCGAGCGACTTTTGACGCAAAATGAGCTATCTCAGGGGGCTGCGGTCCAGGAGACGCAGCAGCGCATTATCGCTCAAACGACGGCAGAGCGGCTGCGGAATTCTCTACGGGAACAGGAAACGACCCTGCAGTCGCTGGAGACACAGCTAGAGCAAAGCCGTACAACCCTGGCAGAGCAGCAGGAAATTATTGACGCACTTAAAACCACGGGTCAGAGAGATTCGCACAAGAATCAGGCGATTCAGAATCTGAGTTCTACGCTGCTCAAGGCCCAGACTAAAATTGCCAAGCTGGAGTCCAGTTTATCGAGTGCGGGTATCATCCAGGCACAGTTTCAGCATTCCACTCAGGAGTACGAGGCGCAAAACCAAACGTTGCAGGAGCGCTCAGAGCAGCTAGAACAGCAGGTCGCCGAGATGCAGGAGCAGATCTTACAGCAGGCTCAGCAGGCCAGTGAGTACGAAACCGCTGTACAGCACTGGAAGGATCGTTGTATTGACGCTGAGCAGACGGTGGATCAAATGAAGCATGTGTTGGAGCATCTGCTTTGCGATCGCAACAACAATGAACCCCTCTCAAATCGCCAGCTAGAAGATGCGATCGCAGAGATTGCGGCATCATTCCCAGACAATCAATTGGCAGACTCAGCTCGAAAAAATTTGATGCTCGATCTACCCTCAATCATGCATCGGTGGCGAAGTTCAAAATCCTGAAATTAGAGACTGCCGTAGACGGGAACTGCCGCCCCCCTGATATCTTGAGCCGCCTCAGAAGCTAGAAAGCCGATTACCTGACCCAAAGATTCAGGCTTGACCCATTGATCCACCTGCTCGGTACCCATCGCTTCCCGGTTGCTGGGGGTATCAATGATGCTGGGCAGCACTACGTTGGCCGTAATGTTAGTTCCCCTGGTCTCGTCAGCAATGGACTGGGTCAAGGCCACTACACCGGCCTTCGCCGCACAGTAGGCTGCAAGCTGTCCACCCGGCTGCACAGCCCCCTGAGAGCCGACGGTGACGATGCGGCCATAACCATGCTGTCGCATCCGCTTGAGGCTATGCTTGCACAACAAAAATGCTGTGCGTAGATTGAGGTCCAGCATTTGGATCCAATCCTGTTCGCTAAATTCATGGGTCGGTCCCATGGCGAACCCACCCACCAGATGAATCAACACATCGACGCGCTGCATACCCATCACCAGCTCAGCCACGGAAGATTCCTGCATCAGGTCAGCTTTGACAAAATGAGTGCGGGCCAGCTCAGCCGCAGATAGTCGCTCCCGCAGGCGATTCACCTCTGATTCATTGATAAAGGGGATTGTAACCTCCGCGCCTGCCATTAAAATCTGCGGCGTAACCCCCAGACCCAGGCCACCCGTTCCACCGGTTATCAATACGTGTTGAGTTTGCATTTATTCTGAAAGAAATGTTTTAAGTGAGGACTATGCCGTACTTTACCCCGTCTATGTGCGGAGCCGCGAGATGAGAAAGCTATATTTCCTGCTGCCCGGAACGACCGGCAAGTTTGCTTGCGGTGGCTTGTTCGCAGAGCTGAATGCGCTGGCGCTGGCGCAGCAGGTCTGCTCAGCAGAGGTGGTCACCTATCGACAGCGAGAGCCTAAGACTCCGTTCCTTGATGACGTTCTGCAAGCACCGGATGACGTGATCTTTGTGTTGAGTTGGGGCTTCGATGTACCGAAGCTAGCAAAACGGTTGAAGGCGCATCACACTCTCTACCACGCCCACAGCTCTGGATACGGCTTTCGGCTACCCGCCAGCGTTCCGATCATTACTGTCAGCCGCAACACAATGGGCTATTGGGGGCAGTGGGCACCGCACTCTTTGATCTACTATTTGCCTAACCAAATCTCGGATCGGTTCTGCAACTTAGAGCAGCCCCGAGATATCGATGTATTGGTGCAGGCCCGCAAGTCTTCTGAATATCTGCTGCAGCAACTGGTCCCGGCCCTGCAGGAAAAGTGTAATGTGTTTGTTCTAGATACCTTTGTCGAAGATCTCTCACAGCTTTTCAACCGGGCGAAGATCTATCTCTATGACTCTGCTGAATATTGGGCTAGAGAAGGTGTCAGCGAGGGGTTTGGCCTACAGCCGATGGAAGCCGCTGCCTGTGGCTGTCAGGTGTTTTCTAGCGTCAATGGGGGGCTGTCGGATTATCTAGATCCAGGGTTCAACTGCCACAACATTGCTGGGTATTCTTGTGAGTTTGACGTGCAGCGAATTTTAAGTGCACTTTCAGCACCGAAATCGCTCAGCCTTTCTGAACAGGTGCTCGCAGAATATCGTACCGATAATATACTTCGTCGCTTGCAGACGGTTCTCCTAGAAGTGAATACCTTGTTTGATCACCAAGAGAAATATGCCTCCAACATTCAGCCCTTAACCTCGGGACGAATTGTTCAGCTACGAAGCCAGAAGCTCTGGCAAAAGCTCCGAGCTAAGCTAGGCAGCTAATAGTGAGTATCTACAGAGGACAAGGGGTATATGTTTTGGGAGCTCCATTAGATTAGCAATTTGATAAATGCTCTACTCTGCAAGCCAATACTGCCAGCACTGCTGGAAATGGGCCGCGATATCAGGACAAACACCCTCTTCAAGAGAAAGCCTAGTCTCTGGATCGATTGTAGTGAGTTCAAAAAGAAGTCGAAAGAAGGCTTCTAGAGACTCTGGCCCCCATTCAGAACCCATACGATAATAAAGAGCAAGGCAACTAGGGCAAACAAACACACCAAGATCTGGAAGTATTATTCCCTGAGAATGTATACCGCCAAAGACAACGCAAAAGGGTGCAGCTGCGCCTGTTGTAACAAGTGCAGCTGGGTTATTGACTGAATCTAGAGGCTTCTCCTCGTTTTGAGCATTTGACCAAAAGTATGGAGCCTCAGTTATGACCTCCGAGGTGCGCTGGCGTAGTAATGTGTAGCCAACTGCTACAGATTCTGTTTTGAAATAGTTGACCAAGACCTCTGGTAACGAACCATCATCAGTTTCAAATAGATAGTGAAGCTCTCTCCAAAGCCAATTCATCTTATTGACAACATCTAGCTTGAGAACAACGGGAGTAAAAGAACCACGAAGTAATAGACCAGCGGTGCAGTAAAAACGTAGCTATCGGCGCGATCTAAGATACCGCCGTGGCCGGGAATCAATTGTCCAGAATCTTTTACGCCTGCATCGCGTTTCATCATTGATTCAGTCAGGTCACCCAGTAGACTCGTAGCGCCAATTAACAGCCCCAAGGCAGTCCCCGTAATCGACCAGAGCGGCCAGCCCAAGGACCAAGATCCCAGGAGCGCGACGGCCACACTTCCTGCAACGCCAAAGACCGCACCTTCAACCGTTTTCTTAGGACTAATATTCGACAACTGTGTGCGACCAAAGAGGCGGCCCATCGTGTAAGCCCCGATGTCAGCCGCCCAGATACATCCAAAGGCGAGTAAGGTAATGGCCAAACCCGTGGGTAAAGCACTGAAATGTCCCCAATCAGCAGGCCAAAAGCCGTTGAGAGCCAAGTTGCTTGTGCCGGCGCTATCGATGGCTCGGATTCTGACCCAGTAGCTCGGAAGATAGCCGCCGTAGAACAGACCCAAAATTGAGGTGGAGATATCGGCAATGGAGGCCAGTTTTGGCTGAAAGAGCAGGTAAAAGCAAATAAAAGTACCTGCCACAGGTAGAACTGCATCCGCGAGATTATTGGAGAGCGTCGAGATGATCAGCAGTGCCTGACTGACAATGATGGTCGTCTTACCTGCAGGCAAAATGCCCTTGGCACGAACCAGTTGGAAATACTCTAGCTGAGCCAGATAAACGAGAATAGCGAGGCCAGCGGTAAAGTACCAGCCCCCCAGAATGGTCCCCCCTAGAGCCAGGATAATGGCAATGATTCCGCTGAAAATCCGAGTCCAAGGCATACGATCTATTCTGAACCCAAAGGGCATTGTCCGACGACGGAGAACCTAAAGACACCGACGCTGAATCGCCTGTTGTTCATCCTTAACGAAGAGATTAGTTGAGAAGCTATGAGCCTCAATGTGCAAATCATACAGCCTACTGAGATTTTAGACGGTACGACGGCGGCAGCCCTACACCAGGCGGTCAGCCAAGCTTTAAATACGGCAGCCACTGTTATTCTAGTGGACTGTCAGGCTGTGACGTTTATGGACAGCTCTGGCCTAGGAGCGCTGGTGCTGGCTCTCAAGATGTCTCGCGCCCAGGGCTGTCGATTCTGTCTATGCGCGATCAATCAGCAGGTTGATATGCTGTTTGGCCTCACGGATACGCATCAGGTATTTGAAATTTATTTAGATCGTGCGGCTTTTGAAGCGACAGTGACTTAGGGTCGCTTCAAAAGCGACAGTGGCTTAGGGCAGATCTGCCGTAAAGTGAATTTGTAGCAGAGAGAGATCATCGCTAAAGGTCTCGGCGACGCAGCGGGTTTTGGTTTGGTCGAGAATCGTGTCTAGACTGGGCTGACCTTTGCTGTGGGAGCTTTTGAGTGCTTCAGCGAATGCCGGAAACCCCCAGATTTGGCCGTCGGGCTGCAGAATTTCATAAATGCCGTCGCTAAACAGATAGAGGGTGCTGTTAATGGGAATGGAGATGCGATCGCAACAATATTCTGCCTCAGCGAACATCCCGATGGGCAATCCCTTTGTTTTTAGTAGCTGAGTCTCAATAGGCTGACTCTCACCAATCAATAACGCCGGAGGATGTCCAGCAGTAGCGTAAACCAGCTCCTGTTTAGCAGGCTGATAGACACCGTACCAAATCGTGAAGTATTGATAATCATGCTCCTCCATTGCAAACAAACGGTTGAGCGCTTCCAGGACCGCCTGGGGATTCTGATAGTCAGCGCCCAGCCCTCGGGAGCGCAGCACCTGCAAAATCTGAACCGAAGAGAGCGCCGACTTGAGACCGTGCCCCGAGACATCTAGCAGGTAAAGAACCAGAGACTCCGGCGTGATCCAAAAATAATCAAAACAATCCCCCCCCAGCTGGCTAGAGGGCACAAACCGAGATCGAATCGTGCAGGGCGATTCCATGGGATCTGGCAAAATGGAGCGCACATAGTCAGCCGCCTCAGCCCGCTCCTGCTCTAGACGCTGGGTCTCTTGCTGCAGTGCCAGATTAAGCTGAGACAGATCTTGATTGAGCTGATAGAGTCGTAGTCCAGCCCGCACCCGTGCCTTTAGCTCGTTGGCATCAATGGGCTTGCTTAAAAATTCATCGGCACCAGCATTGAGTCCCTTAATTCGGTCTTCAAGGTCTCCCCGAGAGGTCAATAGAATAAAAAACGTGGTGGATAGCGACGGATCGGCCTTCAACGTTCGACAGACCTGAATGCCATCCATAATCGGCATCATCCAATCACAGATCACTAGGGCAGGCTGAACAGATTGGGCGAGTTCAATCCCAGCCTGACCGTTGGTCGCGACCGTCACCCTGTACCCCTGCTGCTCAAGGACCCGCTGCAGCAGTAAGCAAGTCACGCGATCATCATCAATAATTAAAATGTGCAACATGCTAGAGGGTAAGGATTTGAGCTAATCTGCTATCAGCAAGGAGATCATGGACTTAATCGAGACGAAGCGTTGGCCCCCCTGCCGATGTCTACAGTCCTTTAAGAATTCTCCCACTGATGCGGTTTCCCAACAGCGTTAGGAGACTCAGCGATCAGGATATCTCCCAGACGATTAGCTCCAAAAATCAGTTGGTTCGCTCCTTTGTTACGGGTTACCCAATGTGCTGAAGCATCACCATCTCCAGGTCAGTACTGATTTAAAGAATCTCAGTACCATACTAGATTGGCTTAATCAGATTGATCATGTCTCTCTTTCAGAGATGGACTGGCTTCGCTGTCAAATTGCCTTAGCGGAAGGCTTTACCAATGCAGTCCGCCATGCTCATCGAGGTTTACCCGTTGAAACCCCCATCGATATTGAAGTCAAAATAGCGCCAGAGTACCTGGAGCTGTACGTCTGGGATCAGGGCCCCTTCTTTAATCTTCTACAGCAGTTAGCAAAAATGCCTCTAGAAGATCGAGAGTCAGACCGAGGGCGAGGACTGATTATTATGAATCAGGTTGCAGATCGGCTCAGCTACGAGCGGCTGCATGATGTACAGAACTATTTGCACATGGTGAAGTATGTCCCGAGCCAACCTTGAGCGGTCGGAGGAGCGCTGGTGTGCTCTAGTGGTGGGCAATTCTCGGCAACACTGGGCTATGTTTTCGGGTTCTAAGCTGCAGCAAACCTGGGATATCCCCTACACAAACGGAGATGCAAAGACGCCTCAGCAGTGGGCTGAGTGGCAGGTGCTCTCTCCAGCGTTGCAATGTATAGATGAGGGCGGTACATCTGATGAAGAAAGACAGTGGCCGTCGTTGTGGATTCTTTCGGTTGTGCCCCATCAAACCCAGCTATGGCAGGGCTATCCTCGGGGAACGCTGCTGCAGCTTACTGATATTCCCCTGCCCGGAATGTATACGTCGTTGGGTTGCGATCGCGCCCTAGCCCTCTGGGCCGCCGGAGAAATCTACGGCTGGCCCATGTTAGTCATCGATGGCGGCACTGCCCTAACACTCACCGGGGCCAATGCCAGCGGTCACTTAGTGGGTGGAGCGATTCTACCGGGCATCGCCCTCCAGCTACGTTCTCTGACGCAGGCAACCCCGCTTCCCGATCTCCAACCCACCGATCCAATGCCGCCACGCTGGGCGAAAAATACAGCCGACGCTATGCGCAGCGGCGTGCTCTATACGATTTGGGCAGGGCTATCTGATTTCATTCAAAGCTGGTGTCAAGACTTTTCTCACAGCCACATCGTCCTCACGGGTGGCGATCATCAGCAGATTTTTCAAGGTCTGCAGGCCCTGTGCAACTCTACAGCGTCTTCTGCCACAGCCGTCCTCCAAATACCCGGCCAAGGGTACGAACCCTGTCAAAATCAGTTAGTCTGTGATGAAACGCTTCTTTTTCAGGGGATTCAACGCCTGCGGGCAAAACGATTAGAATCTCAATAGATCTGTCTCTCCCTGCTTCGAACGGCCTGCTACCCGTAGGCAACATCAGGAGAAATGGGCATACTGTTGAGGCACAATAGAATGATCTCGCAAGGGGTTAAAGCGTAAAGTTGGCGTTGCTTTGTAAAGGAATCAGACCATGACCAGGGTGCACCCACAGGGACATGAGGCGCACAAGCTGAGGCAGTCGTAGATGGAAGGGAGCCTAGACATTACGCTGCTAATGGTGATCACAGTGGTCGCGGGAATCGCCGCCCAGGTGATTGCAGACTACCTCAAGGTGCCCAGCATCGTCTTTCTGCTGTCCTTTGGCATCTTATTGGGACCCAGCGGCCTTGGAGTTATCCATCCCTCTCTATTAGGTAGTGGCCTAGAGGTGATGGTGTCTCTCTCTGTGGCGCTCATTCTATTTGAAGGTGGCCTGAACCTGCAGCTGCGTGAAGTCGAAGAAGTTTCCAGCAGTCTTCGCAACTTAGTCACCATCGGTTCACTGATCACGCTGCTAGGGGGCGGCATGGCAGCCCACTGGCTAAGTGAATTTCCTTGGCAGATTGCCTTTCTCTATGCCTCTTTAGTCGTGGTCACGGGCCCCACCGTTATTGCACCGCTGCTCAAGCAAGTAGGAGCAGATCGCAAAGTCTCGACCCTCCTAGAAGGGGAAGGAGTGATCATTGACCCCGTGGGTGCGATTCTGGCGGTAGTAGTCCTCAACATTGTGCTGCGAGGTAATGCAGACCCCTATACAATTATCAGCGGTCTAACGCTGCGGTTGGGGATTGGTGGAGCCATCGGCGTCGGGGGCGGCTGGCTCCTGGGTCTACTGCTCAAAAAAGCGGAGTTTCTCTCCGAGGACTTGAAAAATCTGTCAGTTCTCGCGGGTTTGTGGGGATTATTTGGTGCGGCACAGACGCTGCTCAACGAATCGGGTCTGATGACAGCGGTAGCGGCGGGAATCATGCTGCGGGTGGCATCAGTCCCAGAGGAACGGCTGCTGCGTCGGTTTAAGAACCAGCTCAGCATCCTGGCAATCTCAGTGCTGTTTATCTTACTGTCAGCCGATCTATCCATTGCCAGTATCTTTGCTTTAGGACCGGGTGGCTTCCTGACGGTTTTAGTCTTGATGTTCGTGGTGCGCCCCATCAATATCATTGTGTCCACCTGGAACAGCGATCTCAACTGGCGACAAAAAGCATTTCTCTCCTGGGTCGCCCCTCGGGGCATTGTGGCGGCTTCCGTGGCGTCACTGTTCTCTATCTCGCTGACGCAGCAGGGCATCAATGGCGGCGATGCCATTAAGGCCCTTGTATTCTTGACCATTATTCTGACGGTGTTTGTCCAGGGCCTGACCGCACGCTGGGTCGCGGGCTGGCTTAAGGTGCGCTCCGACGAAGCCAGTGGTGCGATGATTGTGGGCTGTAATGCTTTTGGACGCCAGCTCGCCCACCTCCTCAAAAATCGCGGGGAAGATGTGGTAATGATCGATGCCAACCCCGACTATTGCCAGCAGGCTCGGTCTGAGAATCTGCGCGTCTACCAGACCAGTGCCTTAGATATGGAAGCTCTGAACAGCGCAGGCGTTTCTTCCGTGGGGACATTTTTAACCGTCACCAGCAACCTAGAGGTCAATTCAGTTTTAGCCGAACGGGTGAATGAAGAATTCCATCCGCCTCGAGTACTTGCGGCATTCCCCACGAAGGCCGACCCGAAGCCAGGAACGGATACGCCCATTAGCCCTGAGATCAAGCGCGCTTTCTCACCCAAGCTATCGATTAAAAAATGGAACCAGTATCTGGCGAAAAGCGAAGTCAAAGTGAATGAGACAGTCCTAGACACCGATGAAGGGAAATGCCAGAAGCAGCGCAATCACCTGCGGGCTTTAGCCAAGGCCGGGACGCTCACGCCCATGCTGGTAGAACGTCAGGATCAGATACGAATTGCTAAGGCAGATGAAGACTGGCAGCCTGGCGATCGGGTCATTTATCTCCTCCATATCCCTAAGCCAGTCGCAGCGGAACCGACACCGGAGAAAGTGTAGCTAGTACTGGAGAAGAATGCATCCTGGCTAAGTGAGAGCGCCCCAACGGGTCAGGAGATCCAGCATTCTTTCACTTGGACAGCTTCCTAAGATTGCAGCTCTCTTTGCAAGATTGTTAAGTCAGGCCATGTGCGACTTTTCTGAAAGACTTGATACTGCGTTGTTCCTGGTCGCTCTGTTTTATGAGAGGCAATGAGAATACAAGGGTTTCAGCGATTAAGTCGCACATCGCCTTAAGTCGGTGTTTTTTGTAAGTCAGCTCGCTCTTCGGCCACAATAGCGCCCTCTACAGGACAAACCTGCAGGCAAATACCGCAGTCAATACAGGTGGCAAAGTCAATCCAGTACCAATCTGTTCCTTTCGTATTTTTACCAGGACCATCATGGATACAGCCAACGGGACAGGCATCGACGCAATCGGCTACGCCTTCGCAAACGTCAGTGACAATGGTGTGAGCCATAATTTTTTGATCTCAGGAACGCGATTTTCTCTTTTTTACCTTAATCGTTTTTGAAGCTTGAGGAAACGTTGCTGTCAGCAAAAGCGAGCTAAAGGTTCATCTTTAGCTCGCGTTACAGAATGAATTAGAGAGTAAAATTAGCGCCGATCGTTCGGCCAAAACGATGCGTTGCTCTTAGAAGGTTCTGCTTTGAGGGCCTTTTCCCCCACGGTGTCTACGACGCTCTGGCTTAAGTTCTGCTAACTTGGTGCGCTGCTCTGGAGTGAGAACCTCACGAATTTTGAGTTTTGTCTCAAAGCGCTGCTCACGTAGCTCTTGACGAAGTGATTGACTGTCTTGGTACTGCGTGCGTAGTTCATCTGAGCTAGCATCGCTGGCAAAAAGTTCGCGCATCTTTTCTCGTGCAGCACGTGCTTCTTCTCGGCCTGGTCCATTCTCGCGGGCCTGTTGACGAATGTTTTGAATCTCTGTTTTTTGAGCATCTGATAGATCGAGCTGCTCAAAGAGTTTGCTGCGGTCCCAACCTCGACGTTTCTCACCTTTCCCTTCTGTAGGCGTTTCAGATGCTTGAGCTAAAAGGAGTTGCTCTGACTGAGCAACAGCCGCCTTGGGCGCGGCGGTAAAGTGGGCAATCGTGCCGCCCAGGGGAATCAAAATAGTAGCTGCGGCAAGTACGGTGACCTGGTTGAATTTCATGGTTAAATCTCTTGGATAGAAAGCTAAAGGCTCTGGGAAACCGGTTTTCCTTTGAACATCTCTATCCTATGAAATTGGGTCTTGGTCTCACTAGGATCAAAGCTCCTAAATCGATTGCACCGGGGGTACTAATCCTGTTCTAGTCCTTTGGTACTAAATTCTTTGAGCGATAGGTCAATTCCACCAGGCGCTGGAGTCGCTGTTCTATAGTGGAGGCGCAATCCATTGTTTGCGGTCATGCTGCGCCGATCCCCTTTGTCTCGCCATCCGTTTCGGCTGCTGCTCTATTTAGAGTGGATTTTGGTTGCGATCGCAACCCTAGCTATCCTCTCGCCCCTCCCCAGTCGCCCCCCCAATCGTCCTCGACCCGCAGCTCAAATCAGGGTTGTTCCAGCTCCATTCATCGAACGGGCACAGTCACCCCCCATTCACGAACGCCCCTTCCGACGACATCGACGCAACTATCCTCGATACCCCATCGCCGCAGTGACCAGCATCGGCATTCTCGGCCTTCTAGGGCTGCGCCTCCCCACTGGTTCCACACGTCTCCCCCAGGGACTCTACACACTACTGGGGTTAGAATTGAGCTGGCTCGCGGTTCTAATCGGCAGTCACGCTCAAACTGCCTTTCCGCCTCTATTGTTAGTCGTGGTCATTCGCGCCTGCCTAATGTTCCGCTGGCGCGGTCGAATTATCGTCACCCTGCTCGCCTACATCTCCTTTCTGGTAATGCTGGGGTTAGCCGTTGCCAGAGTTCATTTCTTGGGTGTCCCTCTGACCCGCCTGCTCCATCGAGAGCGCTTCCGCCTGCAGCCTGACTTTTTAGATGCTGTGGTCCTGAATTCCTCTTTGCTATTCGGATTTGTCCTCATTTTTGTCACGTTACTGGTCAGCGCCTTACTGACCGCGAAGCAAAGTCAAGACAATCTGACCCAAGCCAATGAGCGCCTGCGTCGCTATACCCTCTTGATTGAAAATCAGGCTACCCTCCAGGAACGACAGCGCATCGCCCGCGAGATGCACGATTCAGTGGGGCATTCCCTAACAGCTCAAAGCATTCAGCTTGAGAACGTTGATCTATGGATGCCCCAGGATCAGACAAAAGCCCTCGATCACCTGCAAAAAGCACGACAACTCGGTAAAAATGCCCTACAAGATGTCCGGCAATCCGTCGCCTCTCTCAGGGTTGATCCGCTGCAGAATAGAACCCTAACCCAAGCCCTGCAGCAGTTAACCAAAGCCTTCGAGCAAAATACGGGCATCAAAATAATTGCTCAAATTGCCGAAACAGCGACGCTGCCCAAAGAATTCGCGAACGCCTTATTCCGATTGACGCAAGAAGCCCTCACCAACGTTTCCAAACACAGCCAAGCCACCGAGGTGCAGCTTCACTTTCGGGAACAGAATGCTGATTATCAGCTTCAAATCACAGATAATGGACAGGGGTTTGATCCCACGCAGCACACCGTCGGATTCGGACTGCAGAGTATGCAAGAGCGCACAGAAGCACTGGGGGGTACCTTCACATTACACAGCCAACCCCAGCAAGGATGCCAAATTCAGGCCATCATTCCACGAGGGATCCGATGATTCGCTTACTACTCGTTGACGATCAGGGGATTGTCCGCGAAGGGCTACGCAGCCTCCTGGATGCCAAACCTGACTTAGAAGTGATTGGCGAAGCAGAGAATGGACAGCAAGCGGTTGAGCAGGCAATTGCCCTGCAGCCTGACGTGATTCTAATGGATGTGCGAATGCCGATTATGGATGGCGTGGCCGCAACCCGCACCCTGCATGAACAGGCTCCCCATCTAAAGGTGCTGATATTGACCACCTTTGACGAAGATGACTACGTGACTCGTGCCATGCGACAGGGGGCAAAGGGTTATTTGCTCAAAGATACGCCCTCCAACGAGCTAGCCGAAGCCATTCGAGCTGTCCAGAAGGGCTATACCCATCTAGGACCAGGACTCTTTGATAAGGTGATGACGGCGACTCCAGCAGCTCCCCCGCCGCCGCCTGAGATCAATGAGCTAACACCCCGAGAGCTAGAGGTTTTGCAGCTGATCGCAGCGGGTAAGAGCAATCGTGAAATCGCGGACGCGCTGTATATTTCGGAACGGACTGTAAAAAATCACGTTAACAGCATTTTGAAGCGGCTTAATTTAAGAGATCGCACCCAGGCCGCTATCCTAGCCACGAACCTGCAGTCTCTAAAAACTGAATGAAAGCCCCCAATGAAAGCGCGAGTTGAGCAAGAGATCTTAATTATTGACCAGAACGATTTACCCCAGTTCAAGAAAGGGGGATCGGTGGTCCGCAACAGCTATTTTTGGGCACTGAAAGCGATTGCAGGTCATGCACCGCGCTACGGTGACTGGGAGTATGAAGTCGAAGTTTGGCTGGCCCTCAAGCGAGTCCTGCTCGCTTTTCAGGAATCTGGCTATTTGGGTTTGTCTGAAACGCAGCTTGCCTTTGCCCCCGAGGTGATGGATATTCCTGATGTGTTGCGGGCCGTTTCGACCTGGCAACCCCTTGAGTAAAAATGTTGGATTAAAAACATCAATGATACCTTCTAACAACTTTGGTCAGTTGATTGCCGAAGCTCAAAAGTTAGTCAAGCCCGTAGCTCTAGCACGTCCCTCAGAAGATGCAGGTACCGTTGGCTGTGCTCTCCAAGCTCAAGATGGTCAAATCCATACCGGTATTTGCATTGACCTCGCCTGCGGCATTGGCTTTTGTGCCGAAGCTTCTGCAATCGTGAATATGATCAAAGAAGGTGAAACAGTGATTGACTACATCGTCGCTGTTTCAAAAAGAGGAATTATCCCCCCCTGTGGTCGCTGTCGAGAAATGATGGTTCAGGTTAGCGAGCAAAACTACAAGACTTTAGTGATCGTTTCTGAAACTGAGGTCGTACCCGTGAGCGAGCTGCTACCGCGTCATTGGCTAAGCCAATAAAGTAGATAATCTACTAGGTGATTAGGGTCATGGCTGCCGATCTCGCCAAATGACTACTTGGGGAAGCAAGCAACCTTCTACTGAACCAGAGTGTGCGAGATCGGCATTCCTCCTGACTCTCTTACAGGCAGCCGTCCGCGTTTCGTCGTGAATGAAGTTCCAAGATTGGCTCAACCCGAACTGAAGTGACTGAGCCTTCAATGCTTAAAGATCCAAGCCAAAGTCATAAAAGAAGTCTTGATAAACTAGACCGTACTCGCCGGCCGCCAGCGGACTGTTAACCTTGGCACGATAGGTCGTGAGTCCGACACTACTGCTACTTTGTAGCTCTTCGTATACCAAATTGACCTTAGTCTTTTCTCGTATCCCTTGTTTGACGCGAACGCCAGCTCCAAAGAATTCCTTCAGTCCACCGCCACCAGCTCTGCCCGTTTGAACCTCACGTCGGTCTTTCTTCGAATCGAGTTTCACGAGAACAATATAATCGTTAGGGGAAATGTCAGAGGGGAGAGACATCTCAAACGTTGGGGAGTGATCAGAGATTCGTAAATTTGACCTACTCCCGCTAATGACTGCTTTTTGCTTCGAGGGCGCAACCCAAGGTGCCAATAGCCTAGAGCCCGAAGTGATCTGAACATTGGGCTTGCGTCGTTTCATGATGTGTTCTTGTTCGTCAGCAATCAGCTTCACTGAACTCAGCGCAATGCTAACCGCATTTCCTTGACTATCTTGATGTGTGCCAACCTTTGTAACGTCAGGTGACTGTTTCGGAGCCAGCATTGCGTTCATTATTTGTTGGCTTACACCCTGCTGACGAAGTTCAATTAATGCTTCAGGAGAGGTATCAAAATTAGCAGGGCTATTTTGGACAGAAAGAATAATTGTTTCTTCAGGAATTCCCGCTTTAATTAGCTTGAGAACATCACTATTCGTGAGAAATTCCCTAGCTGATTGACTCAATACAACGACGGGATTCAGGAGGATAGCTGATGTTGCAACCCACAGGGTCTTTTTGAGAAAACTTTGTAGCTTCATGTACAGAGTGAAGGATATCGAGTGAGCTATTACAGACAGAACTATTATTCTCAGGATTAAGCTATTAGCAAGGTATTGTCAACTCTCCTTTATGAAGCTCAATCCAGCAAAATTGTGAATCAGCTGTAAAGATCTCTGAAATTTACGATGAGGAGCTTTCCGCTTTTGCCGCGTGCTCAAATTGGGAAAAAGCATTCGTCTCTCAATCGTGTCTGTTGCCAGTGCTAAATTTCTAATGACCTTTGTTTGATTACTGGCGAAAAACGATGGTGTGTAGCAATGATCACAACAGCCTGTTGCTAGAGATAGTTCCCGAAATTGAGACTATTTCCATAAGCGAACTTTTTTCTCATCATTGGTCCAGGATCAAGACCTCAGAAAGGCCTGAGGAATACGCTATTGTAAAAATTGCTTATCCACGTCAGAAAATTGAGAGATCGACTGTATATGGCCTACGAAACTGAAAAACAAATTGCGATTAAAGCGGCCCTAGCTGCCGGTCAGCTTTGTGAGCGTGTCCGACACGAAATTTCGCCAGAGGCCATCGAAAAAAAAGATCGCAGCCCCGTCACCATTGCTGACTTTGGTTCTCAAGCCCTGATCTGTCGAGAATTGGCAACTGAGTTTCCCAACGACCCTGTAGTAGGCGAAGAAGATGCCGCTGAACTGAAGCAGCCCGAGATGGCAGAGCGACTGTCTCAGGTTGCTGATTATGTCGGTGCCATCGCCCCCAACACCACTCCTGATCAGGTGGTCTCCTGGATCGATCACGGCAACGGCTCCGTGGGACCGCGCTACTGGACCCTAGACCCTATCGACGGCACCAAAGGCTTTTTGCGGAAAGATCAGTATGCTGTGGCCCTTGCCCTAGTCGAAGATGGAGAGGTCAAGGTCGGCGTTCTTGTCTGTCCTGCCCTCCAGTTGAGTGCAGCCCAGCCCGGACTGATGTTTGTCGCTGTTCGTGGCGAAGGCACAACGATGTCTGGACTTGACGGCCAGAATCCTCAAACTATTAAAGTTGTAAGTTCTGAAAATGACCCAAATCTACGGTTTGTTGAGAGCGTAGAATCAGGCCACGGCAACCAAGCTCAGCAGGCTGAAATAGCTAAAGCTGCGGGCATTACCCAAGACTCTTTAAGAATGGATAGCCAAGCTAAATACGGTGCAGTGGCTTCAGGGGAAGCGGCTCTCTACCTACGTTTACCTTCACCCAAAACCCCAGACTACCGGGAGAAAATTTGGGACCACGCGGCCGGAACCATTGTTGTCGAAGAAGCCGGAGGGCGCGTCACAGATATGCATGGCAAACCCCTCGATTTTTCCCAAGGTGCAAAGCTGGTGGATAACCAAGGGGTGGTTGTCAGTAATGGCCTACTGCATGACAAAGTGATTGCGGCTTTACAGCAGCAGACATCCTAAGTCAGAATGACTCGCCATAGGGGCAATTGAATCTATGGCGAGAGGCATAAACTATCGGAACTGATTGGGCTGTAGACGCCGCCCTCTCTGGTTAGGGGCTGTGCTACGAGTGACCGGAACACCGTCAGTCAATGCGACGCCTGTTCCACCGTCTGACGCATCTAGATAGGGCTTAAGCGGAATACCGGCGCTGGAGGGTCGCTTCCCTTGCCCACCCAAAATGGAGATGCCCAGGTTAACGAGTTCATCAATGGCACCTTCGCCGCTACCAAGGTTTCCAATAGGAGCTTGGCCTCCATCCGCAAAGGTGGTCACGCCCTGAGTTTGCTGGCCGCTATCGGCGGTGGTGAGATTTTCAAAGACAGAATCGCGTGTCTGAAGCGGATCCTGACCGGGTGGAACCGTAAACACGAGGCGACAACGACCGTTGCTCTCTGTGGTGACGCAGACCGTGTTGTAACCGTTCTCTGTTGAGGTTTGCAGCTCTTGCAACCCGTCGGGCCGATATTCTTCTAGACGTTTGGCGATTTCTAGACAGCGCAGTTCCGGCGTCCATCCGCCCCCCAGCTCCTGCGGAATGGCCCAGGGAAAGGCTTCTCCCGGACGACTTTCGGGGTTATACATGACTGAATATTGGTTGCCGCTGGACTGGCAGAAGAACCGCTCATCGTTGGGGGTCGTGGCAGTGGTTGATTCTGACTCGGTTGCTGCTTCGGTCTCACTCGAATCATCTGTCCCAGCGGCTTCCTCTGATTCGATATCGTCAGGATCAACAGCATCAGAATCGACGGGGGGTAGTTCTGAGTCAATTGGTGCTTCGTTGTCTGGGTCAACATCTTCGATTCCTGGATCAACGGGAGGTAGTTCCGTCTCTACAGGTTGGGCTATTGCAGTTGATGGAGTCAGGGTTGCGATCGCAACCGGCAGGCCCAAGGCCATGGCCCCCATCAATCCCATCGCTCTTTTCAGCATTGGACGCCGCTGGCTCTTAGTACTTGCCATGAAAACACACCTCAAAAGTTTGCAGCAGAAGGAAAAGTTCTTCATTTTTCACTGACCTAGGCAGGAACATCAAGGTTCCCTATTTACACCTTGAAATGTTACGAAACTTTATTAATTGGTATACTACCTGGGTACTCTGACAAAGCAGCTTAAGGATCTCTCGTACATGACCGCAGCTCTCAAGCCCCGCACGATCCCCCCTGAGTTTCTGCTGCCCCCCGAGACCTTTGGCCCCACAATCTGGATTTTTCTAACAGCAACAGCCCTACTAACCGGTGGCACTCTGGGTCAGTTTGTTTGGAATTGGCCCGGTTGGATTTCCTTCCTGTGCAGCATTGTGGCCCTGCACCTCGCCGGGACTATCATCCATGAAGCCTCTCACAACGCAGCCCACACCAATCGCATTGTCAACGCAACTCTCGGACACGCTAGCGCCCTGATGCTGGGTTTTGCCTTTCCGGTTTTTACGCGGGTTCATCTGCAGCACCACGCCAACGTCAACGATCCTGATAAAGACCCTGACCACTTTGTTTCGACCGGCGGACCTCTGTGGCTAATTGCAGCCCGTTTTTTCTATCATGAGATCTTCTTCTTTCAGCGGCGGCTGTGGCGGAAGTACGAGCTACTGGAGTGGTTCTTGAGTCGTTTGTACCTAGTGGCTTTGATTGGTTGCGCCATTCAATTCGGCTTTATTCACTTTGTACTCAATTTCTGGTTCGTGCCAGCGCTAATCGTGGGCATCACCTACGGCCTCTTTTTCGACTATTTTCCGCATCGACCCTTCCAAGAGACGGCTCGCTGGCGCAATGCCCGCATTTATGCCAGCCCCATCCTCAACGTCTTGATTTTGAGTCAGAACTATCACCTGATTCACCACCTCTGGCCTTCGATCCCCTGGTATAGGATTCAGCCGTCCTACTTTGCGGTGAAGCATCTATTAGACGAGCGTGAATCCCCCCAAACGTTCGGAGTCTTCGACGATCGCAAAAACTTTATGGGCTTTCTCTACGATATTTTCGTCGGCGTTCAGATCGAGAATATTGAGCAACCTCTGGAATCAGAAGAGACCGTGTTACCAGAGCCAGCTTCTGAAGACTTGCAGCGAGAATCTGAAGAGCTAGAGCTAGAGCCAGTCCTGGTAGCGGCCAAAGCCAAAGTCAGCTAGAGGGGTGATCAGACAAACCCATTCTCACCTGAAGCATTTGTGTCTCATCGCTTTAGAGTCTCATCAGAGAACTTACCCACTCTGCTGATCGGCAAACAAGAAATTCATTTCAGAGCACGTTCACAACGTAGTGATTTCTTTCGCTTCCGCTCCTGATTCGATATTGCCGTACTCTCATGCTGTGGCTGCTTTGAAGAAAACCCAGTCATTTTGCTCGTAGCTCATTAGCTGTGGCAGATTATCGTTGGACATTTCCCTATAGCCATTCTTAAGCAAAAGATGCCTGGAGGAGATATTTCCAGGCGTCACAGTCGCCCAAAACTCTTTTACGCCATAGTTCTTTTGCACAAACTGCTGCAGCCAAGCCAGTGATTCACTTCCATAGCCTTTTCCCCAGTAGGGAAAGCCGAGGATGTACGCAACCTCAGCACGATGCTCGATTACCGTCGCCTCTACACGCCCAATTGCGGTCCGTGACTCCCTGAGCCGCACGACATAATCAACCCATCGTTCATGACTTCGATCGCCATAAGGCCCCACCTCTCGTGAGATAAATGATTCTAATAACTCATTAGAACTTGGAGCAACACCATCATCAACGTGTACATAGACTCTTGGATCGCAGAGAATAGGCTGCAGCTCTTGAGTATGCTTTCGAGTAATCCGCTCATATGAGAGACGCGTTGATTCTAAAGACATACCCGATCTAAGTTATTGCGCTCCCGATTTAGATCGAGCTTAGCTATCCTGAGAATCAGCCTCATCAACCCCAGGGATTGATAGACCATCAAATAGACTGGTTTCTAGCTCCATCCGCTGTTCCATCTTGCGTAGAAAGTAGCCCGTCATCATGGCAGAGCCGAGCAAGCCAGCAAGATTATCCCGTTCTGTGACCACCTGAACGCTAAACGCTTCACTGGGAAGTACACCCACTAATCCCTGAACATTCTGCGAAATGATTTGCTTAATCTCTGGACTCACAGACTTCGCGACCCGCGCTAAGACCTCTGGAGGCTGATTTTGCAGATATTGAATCAGTAAATTAGCTTGACCCTCCTCAGAATCATTGATGATGAAATTGGCGTTTTCGGGGTCAAAAGACATGGGCACCCTCTAAGTTGCTGCTTTCATTGTGACATTGAATAACTCTAGTGTGCCCACATCCACGGTGGAGTGAAGCCCGAACACAAAAGTGGAGTGACTTACCACGGCCTTGGAGTGAAACAACAGAGTTGCGTTACTTCTCAAGATGAATTCCCTAGACGTTAACACAAAGGATAAAAGCAACACTCTGAAGAAAGAAAATTATATTGAGCATCTAGAGCCTGAATCCGAAGGTGCCCAGGCTTGTCCCATCCGCCAAAGCCCCCTAAACAAAGAGCGACGAGCCGGGACCACAAATCGGCTGCAATATGATGACAGACTTTAGGCTTCCAGCTCGTCCAGCTTAGCTTTCACAGCCTGAATGTCTTGCCACATCAGCCATTTGGGACTCCCTGTTTTCTTTGAGGGATTCCGCAGTAGATAGGCCGGATGCAGGATGGGCATGCATCGATAGCCCTGCCAATCAATCCACTGGCCCCTAATTTTGGTAATTCCCTGTTTGTTGCCGGTGAGTCCACGCACGGCAGTGGCCCCGGTCAGTAGAATGATTTTGGGGTTGACGAGACGGATTTGCTCTAGAAGATAGGGCTTACAGGCAGCAGACTCATCGGTCGTGGGAGTGCGGTTATTGGGAGGCCGACACTTCACGATATTGGCAATATAGGCGTCTTTCTCAGAATCTAGATTGACTGAGGCAAAGATTTTGTCCAAAAGCTGACCCGCTCGACCTACAAAGGGGAGTCCGGTTTCATCTTCTTGCTGGCCGGGGCCTTCACCGATCACCATCAGAGGGGCTTTGGGATTGCCGCGACTGATCACAACATTCGTACGACCGGCAGCAAGATCACAGCGCTGACAGTTATTACAGTGGGGCTGCAGCTGCTCCAGGCTGGCGTAGGTTCCACTGGGGATTGGAACCTGAGCGCTGGTGGGGATTTGCTCTGGGTCAAAGTCGGGGGGCGGTGGAGCCGGGGCCGAGGTGTCAAAGAGGCTGGTTTGTTCTTCGCTAGACATGGGTTATCGAGGTGAATTAGGCAGCGGAGACGGCAGCTTGGATGGGCTGCTGAAGGGCTTCAAAATAATGGGGCCAAGCTACAAGGATGGCCTGCTGGTGCGCGAGCGTCTCTAGATTAAGCTGATCGGCGGTGAACTGCAGGGCTTTGCCTTCTAGATCACAGCAGACTAAACCAGCAGCCCGCGCTAGGGCAAGGGGTCCGGTGGTATCCCAAAGCTTAACGCGGCCATTGAGGTAGAGGTAGAGACCGGCGCGGCCCTGGATCACTTCCATTACTTTGAGGCCGAAGCTGCCGAGTCCCTGAAACTGAGCCGCCGGAATCTGACGCTTGAGAACGGTGCCGTAATTTTTGCGATCGCGTTCTCCAATCATGATCGGGCAAAAGTCAGAAGAGGGCGGCGGCGGTGGCTGAGCCAAAAGCGGCTGAACCGGGCTGGGACCAGTGGTCTGAAACAATCCCCAGTGAGGCCCCCCCCAATAGAGCTGATCGCGAACAGGGCTGTAGACCCAGCCAGCAATAGGCTGATTGTTCTGCAGCAACCCCACCATGACGGCATAGTTCGGACGCCCGCGCATAAAGTCTTCTGTGCCATCAATCGGATCAATCAACCACAGGCGCACATGAGATTGGCGAAAGGCCTGCACTGACTGGGCATTTTCTTCGGTGATCAGACCGTCGTCAGGGAACCAGGTCCGAAACTGAGTCGATAGCTGTCGATCTAAGGCTCGATCGACGCTGGTGACAAAGTCTTCCGGTCCCTTAGCAGAGACATCGAAGGGTTGGGTCGCCATTCGTTTTGCCTGTTGACCGACTTGGCGGAGCAGAGTCCGAATCAGTTGTGCTTGTTCCGCTGAAACGGGGGGCATCATTTTAAATCTAAAAGACCGGTTTCTTTGAGTTTAGGATTAAACCGCAGCGGCTCCTGAATGCCTCGTTCGCTCAAGATCGCTAAAATCTCGGCTTCAATACGGCGGGCTGATTGTTTTAGAACTTTGACTTGCGATCGCTCATCCAGTTGAGGATCATTGTACTGGTTCAGTTCTTCAGGGGTCATGGCTGCTTTCACATCGATGGCCTGTTCCCACTTCGTCTGGTCTGGACCATTCCCTAGAGGCTCTGATCCGTTCTCAGCCATCCAATCATTCCGAATTGCTTCTAAGAGAGTGCGGTTGGGCTTATCAACGAATTGGGTCTTAAACCAGTAACAATCATGGGGCCGTCGAACGAGATGCTGCTTCAGGCTGAGAAAGATATCCCGCGAATAGCCAACATACTGAAGCGTTTGATCCTCAGAGAAAATGGCGTAGGCTCCAATTTTGCCGCTAGGCTCAGTGGGGACTAGTCCTTCTGCATTGAGGTAGGCAGAATATTCGAGGCTGTTGAGGGGAGTAACTTGGGTCTCTGCAGGCATAGATATCGATTGAGCAAGCGCCAGTCTTAGTATGCCTGACCCTCTGGACCGAGGGGTAGAAAGATTGTCAATACTTCACCTTGCTGCTGATGCTGGCGAACGCTGAGCTTGCCGCCCAATGCCTCAAACAGGTGCTTGGTGACCGGGAGACTGAGGCTGAGTCCTCCGGTTTCAGGCTGCACCATCAAGACATGCCCCACTGATTTAAGGGTTGGGGTCGGGGTTGAGCAAGGAGAGTCACTACTGTGGGCTTGTAGATGCGATCGCAACTCCAATTTCAACTGCTCCCCAGCCACAGCGACCTGTAGCTCAATCTCACTTCCAGACGGCAAGCTATGGCTGAGGCGATCAATTAACCCGGTCAGTACCTGATCCAGCATCATCGGGTCGCTAATCACCACCGACGGAAGCTGCTGAGGCACCCGAATACTTAAGGACAGATCTCGGCGAGCGGCCTGCTTTTGCCAGCGGCTGATATTTTCTTCTAAGACCTGCTGTAGTGAAATCGGCTGCAGCGTTGTGGGGACAGGGTTCGAATCGTTATTTGTGATCTCCATCGCCCGGAAAATCAGGCCAAAGCGATCGATTTGGTCTCGGCATTCACGTTGAATAGACTCCAGACGCTGCAGAACTTCCCCTGGCAAGTCCGATCGCTTCAGCAACAGCCGCGTAAAGGTCTGGATCGTCGTCAAAGGCGTGCGGACTTCATGGGCAATTGCCTGTAGCAGCTCCACTTCGGGTCTCGCCTTTTCCTTTTCTGGAGTCGCCTGCGGCTCCGGTTTACGCTCCAGCCCCTGTCTAGAAAAGGGGGCCTGAACGGCGGTATGCAGCAGGTGGCGACTAAACTGCAGGGGAATACGATAGTCAGGCGTCAGCACCGGGAACTGCGTCAACAGTGCATCAAAAGTTTCAATCTGGTGAGGACGGGTGAGCTGAATCCGGGAGCGGAGAGCGCTCAATGCTTCTCCAATGGTCTCTGGATTGAAGGAGAACTGGAATTGAATCCCCTCCGACTGATGTCGCAAAACCGCCAGCCAGCTAAACGCAGAGGTTTGAATCAAGCAGAATTTTTCATGGCTCAACGGATCAGCAGGTAGCAGCGGAACCGACTGACAGGTTGTTTCAAAGGGCTGCTGCGGTCCATGATCGCTGGGTGGTAGCTGCAAGACTGATTTGTCTGCTGTAAAAACTAAAGACTGGAGATCTCCGAAGCGAGTCGGTTCGTTGAAGAGTGGAATCGGGCCAGATAGGATAAAGCCCTGCATTGGGCAAACATCCGCAGAGTCGAGATCTTGCTGGACGCATTGAGAGAGGAGCTGGGTCATGGTTGCGATCGCAACCCGCCATTCTTTTTCTGCAGAAGCACTCGCAACCAGAGCCGCCTCAGGCTCCTGCATTGCGACAACTTCACCCATTGTTGGTACGACCCACATGGTCACAGATTACTCATCCTTACTTGGCAGCTACACATCATCTTTCACAAGAATATCTACCTTTAGCATTCACTGAATAGCCATGAAACCGAACCTCATAGGTGTAGAACACACTCCAATACTGCCCCGCTGCGCCTCAAAAAGCAGACAGAGATAGACGTTGATCTTCTCGCAAATAAACCTCCAGAGCCAGGCCAAGAACTATCACCACCAGTTCACCTTCTCCACAACAGGCTGACCGGAAATCTCCCCCATTCACCTTAAACGTTAAGATAGATAAACCTGTTGGCTCTATGCCACAGGCAACTTTTGCACCTCTGTAAGCAACGGGATATATATATGCCAGGTACCGCAGCCATTTTCGCCATGATTGCCGTCATCGGTCTATTAGTTGCGGTGCATGAGCTTGGGCACTTCCTGGCAGCCCGTCTCCAAGGCATTCACGTCAACCGCTTTTCCATTGGCTTTGGGCCAGCGCTATGGCGATATCAGGGGCCAGAAACTGAATATGCACTGCGTAGCATTCCCTTGGGTGGCTATGTCGGCTTCCCCGATGACGATCCCGACAGCACCCTTGACCCCAGCGATCCGAACCTACTTAAGAATCGTCCCCTACTCGATCGCGCCATCGTCATTAGTGCCGGTGTGATTGCCAACCTTGTCTTTGCCTACATTGTTTTAGTCGCGCAGCTAGGTGGCATGGGCGTCATTGACTATCAACCCGGCGTCCTCATCAGTCAGGTAGCCGCCGACGTCAGCTCCGTTGCGGCTGACGCAGGTATTCAGGCCGGAGATGTTGTTGTTTCTATCAACAACCAGTCCCTAGGCGCCCGCAGCGAAGCCACCACAACATTGATGGAGACAATTAAGAGTAGCCCCAATCAGACTCTAAAGCTCGGCATTCAGCGGGGCGAGCAATCCCTTGATCTAAATCTAACGCCCAAAATTTCAGACACTGGCAAGGTTCAGATCGGAGTGCAGCTCTTTCCCAATGTCAGACAGTTAGCCGATGGCCGGGTCGCTCGCCGTGCGCCCCACAATCCTGGTGAGATTTTAGGAGCCGCCGCAGATGAGTACCAAAAAATCATCACTTATATGGCCGGGACCTTTGGTCAACTCATCGGTAACTTCAGCGAGGCTGCAGGCCAAGTCGCTGGTCCTGTAGGCATTGTCGCCATGGGCGCAGAGATGGCCAGTACCGATGTTTCCCGGCTTTTTGACTTTGCCGCTGTCATCAGCATCAACTTGGCCTTTATCAACATCCTGCCGCTGCCGGCCTTAGATGGTGGCCAGCTTGCCTTCCTGTTAATTGAAGGGCTGTTGGGCAAGCCGCTCCCTAGCCGTCTCCAAGAGGGCGTCATGCAGACCGGACTGGTTCTCTTACTAAGCCTCGGCGTTGTTTTGATTGTGCGGGACACAGCCAATCTCAACTGGGTCCAGCAGCTATTTCAGTAAAAAACTTTAGAAGAAGCTACCTTGCCCAGACCCTCTAAGCGAAAACAGAAGGCTCTAGAACTACTCAGCCGCCTTGAGCACCTTTACCCGGATGCCACCTGTAGTCTCGATTACGAGACCCCCGTACAGTTGTTAGTAGCAACTGTACTATCGGCACAATGCACTGATGAGCGCGTCAATCTGGTGACCCCAGCACTGTTTGCCCAATTTCCTGATGCGTCAGCCCTAGCGGGGGCAGAACGAGAAGAGATTGAGGCGCTGGTGCGCTCTACCGGCTTTTACCGCAATAAAGCTAAGCACATTCAGCAAGCCTGCCATAGAATCGTCACTGACTTTGGCGGAGATGTACCGCAGCAAATGGAGCAGCTACTAACCTTGCCGGGGGTGGCACGCAAAACCGCTAATGTTGTTTTAGCTCATGCCTTTGGCATTAACGCAGGGGTAACAGTAGATACTCACGTTAAGCGGCTCAGTAATCGCTTGGGCTTAACAAAGCACCAGGATCCAGTAAAGATTGAGCGCGATCTCATGGCACTCTTACCCCAGCCCGATTGGGAAAACTGGTCGATCCGGCTAATTTATCACGGGCGAGCGGTGTGCATGGCTCGAAAACCGAGTTGCGATCGCTGTACCCTTGCAGATCTGTGTCCCTCAGCAGGTAAAGCGACCGTGGCGACAAAAACTTCTAAGAAAGCTGTCAACAAGTAAACAAAATTGGTTACTATAGGAAGCACTGTCTAAATTACAACGATAGGTATTCTAAAGGTCCATGGCAAAGAAGAGCATGATTGAGCGCGAAAGAAAGCGCGAAAAAATGGTTGCGAAGTACGCCCATAAGCGACAGGCAATCCAGGAACAGATTGCCCAGGCGACAACGCAGCAAGAAAAAATGGACCTGCACCGTCAGCTACAGCGCCTACCTAGAAACAGCGCCCCCACCCGTCTCCGCAATCGTTGCTGGGTAACCGGCCGCTCAAGAGGCTTTTACCGTGACTTCGGCCTGTCTCGCCATTGCCTCAGAGAGATGGCTCACGAAGGCTTGCTTCCTGGCGTGCGCAAGGCAAGCTGGTAGCGTCTCATTAGACTATCGCTTCACTGAATAATCTAAGAAATCGAGGATCTAGCATAGATTCTCGATTTCTTTATAGTCGGTAAACTATGACTGTCCACAGCAGGTATCAATCCCAAGACTTGTCAGCAGCAAATCGCTGACGGCGTTGGCGACGGCAAATTCGCTATAGAAGCTTTTTGAAAAATCAAAGGCCTGCATCTCTGTCAGAATTGCAATGAGGAGCGCACCCAAGTCATTCTCACCTTCCATGCGCTGCCGCAGATAGATGCGAGCGGCCTGTGCAGCGATTTTTTGATTGACGGGTTCTGGCAAGAATTCCGTATCTAACCACTCCAGTAGAGCCTCCTGCAGCCAACCTGCCTCTTCCTGTGGAGACTGGCTAGGGGGTAATACTTTTGGCTCAATTGGCTGCATAACCCCAACGTCTCATCTCGTCGCTAGATACCAGTTTATCCTAGGCTGATTTTTTTAGGTGGGACCGACCATTATTAATCACTTTGAGCATCGTGCCTAGCTGCACCTCAAGGTCTTTCAAAACACGATCCGCGTATAGATCAGCTTCCCGATGGATTTGCTCACACTCAGCCTGGGTTGCCTGACGCATTGCATCCAATTCCTGCTGGGTCTGACGCCGAGCGCGCTCAACTTCAGATATATTCCGCTGTCGTAATGCTTCCACCTCCGACTGTACCTGTTTTTGTAGCTGCTGCGCCTCTCGCTCAGCCTGCTGAATAATCGTGAGTTCATCCGCAATTTGAGCAGCCCGCTGCTCCGCAGACTTAATCAGTTCTTGGGCATATTGATGGGCGCGGCTTAAGATCTCTTCTTTGCCCTTAAGAATATCTTCAGCAGCTCGCACCGTATCAGGAATACTACGCTCAACGGCGAGGAGCTGGGACAGAAGCTGCTCCTCATCAACAATTGTTCGCTGTGTAAGCGGTAGTTTGAGGCCATCTAGCACAATCACTTCTTCTAATCTCTGAAGCTGTTGCTGCAGAGCCAAGCCCTGTGTTTGCTGTGCAGTAAGACCGCTCTGTGGAGGGACGCCATTTGTAACGGTCTGAGTTTCAAGACTTATGGATTCTTGGTGAAGCATTTTTTTAACTCAACAGCAACATTTTGAGGGACAAGGTGAGTGACTGAACCACCAAATTGAGAGATTTCCTTAACTAAGCTACTGCTCAAAAAACTATATTCATTTGAGGTTGCCAGAAAAACGGTTTCAATTGAACCACAGAGACTAGCGTTTGTATGAGCCATCTGCAGCTCATATTCAAAATCAGAAAGGACTCGCAGCCCTCTGATCAGAACCTGTGCCTGACGCTGCTGGGCATAATGCACCGTCAAAGTATCGAAGGCATCGATTTCTAGATTGGTTAGGTGATGAGTGCAGGACTGAATTTGCTCCATTCGCTGCTGCGCCGTAAATAAGGGAGACTTATTTGGGTTTTTAGAGACAGCAACGATCACCTTTTCAAATAATCGACACCCTCTTTCAATGATGTCGAGATGCCCTAATGTAACAGGGTCAAAGCTCCCTGGGTAGACTGCAAGCATAAATTGATAAGCTGGTTGAGGCGATTATAGTGCATAACTCTAAATTCCTCACAGAACATTGCGTTTAATTTATGTCACGAGTCTCTAATCACAAGATTTGCTAATTAGTAGAGATGAACTGTGGGGCCATGAGCATCATCATATTCAAGCCAAAAGGATGTTGGAATTCGAGATCTTGAGAAACTTTGACAGCCAGCCCATATTAATCAAACAGTCTTTGCTGCCAATTTGTCTCGTGGATACCTTCGTGTGAGGATGGAGTGTGTACTCTTACCCACTGCATAAAGGTCTCTCAGAAAAACTATGGCAGAAATTCAATTTGTTCGAGGTACTGATGAGTCAGTGGTTCCTGATGTTCGGTTGACGAGAGCACCTGATGGAACCTCTGGTCGAGCATTTTTTCGGTTTGAAAACCCAGATATTGTTCAGGATGGCAATCCAGAAATTTTGGGCATGTTTATGATCGATGAAGACGGTGAGATCAGTACTCGCGATGTCAATGCCAAGTTCATTAATGGGCAAATCGTGGCAATTGAGGCAACCTACAATATGTTGAGCACCCAAGAGTGGGAGCGGTTTATGTTGTTTATGAATCGCTATGCCGAAAGTCACGGCCTAGGCTTTAGCAAAGCTAGCGAGTAGGTGGAACGCCACCCCCACTCTGACCCGCCCCATGATGACCAGCGTGCTGTACGTTGTGGGGTGCTGACCATTAGTGATACTCGAACGTCTGCAACGGACACCAGCGGTCAATTTTTACAGCAAGCCTTAGCGGAATCAAGGCATCAAGTCCTGGTTTATGACATTCTCCCTGATGACCCCGTTCAGATTGACGGCTACTTAAGGCAACTCGCAGTTGCAGATAAGATTGAAGCTGTTCTTTGTTCTGGCGGCACGGGGATCGCATGCCGAGATGTCACCTATGACGTCGTGTCTAGGCTCTTAGAGAAGGAGCTACCTGGCTTTGGTGAATTGTTCCGCATGCTCAGTTATCAGGAGATCGGATCACGTGCGATCGCATCTCGAGCAACCGCAGGGGTTTACCAAAACCTACTTATTTTTTCCCTGCCCGGATCAACCAGCGCTGTTAAATTAGCAGCCACCCGGCTGATTCTTCCCGAACTTCGACACCTAACCCGCCTTCTATCTTCGTAGTCCAACAGCGAGTCAACGCTGTGCGATTCTGCTTACTTCTAGGAGCCCAAAGAAAAGAGGAAGAGAGCTGATCAATTCTGATGGAAAGCCTTAGGAACAACCGCCTTGTTGATGACCGTACTATCCGGCTGCCCTTTCTGTGCACGAATACCTTGCTGCAATGTCCGAATAGCCTGCGTATAGTGTGGATCAGAAAACGTCGCTAACATCTTAGGATTAGTAGACAGTAGAATTTTTTGCCCCTCTGAGAGCTTTACCTGAATATCAGGTGTAATCCCCTTGTGATTGATATCAGTGCCTTTTGGCGTGTAGTAATGAGCCACCGTCACCGCCAAGCCGGAGCCATCCGACAGCTGATGCACCGACTGAACGAGGGCCTTGCCAAAGGTTGTGCTTCCAATGACTTTAGCGCGCCCATTATCCTGCAGCGCCCCTGTCAAGATCTCACTAGAGCTGGCTGAATTACCGTCCACAAGAACTGCTAAGGGTTTTTGCGTCAAAGACTTCGTCCGGGCCTTAACATTTTCATTTGTCCCTTGACGATTAACCGTGCGCACAATCAGACCCCGATCTAGCCACATATCAGCAATATCGATACTGGCATTCAGGAGACCACCTGGATTCCCTCGTAAATCAAGGACAAATCCATCCGCTTTCTCCGCCGTCAATCTCTCAATTGCTGCCTTGATTTGCTCAGACGCATGGGCGCTAAATTCATTTAAGCGAATATAGCCAATACGATTGCCACCTTCCCGCTGAATTCTAGAGGTGACGGCTGACAGCTCAATAACCGCACGCTCAATCGCAACCTCAAACTTCTTCGTTCCCTTACGCTGAATTAAAAACTTGACCTGAGTTCCACTCTGACCCCGGATCAATTTGGAAGACTCCTTAATATCTAGCTTGGCCGTGGGTTTACCATCAATCTCAATGATGCGATCTCCTGCAGTTAACCCTGCCTTGGTCGCTGGAGATCCCGGCAGCGGCTCAACAACCGTCAGCACCTTCGTCTTCTTGTTAATTTCCATCCGGATGCCAACCCCCGATAGCTCACCCGAGGTCTGACTCGTGAGAGACTCATATTCAGAAGGAGCCATAAAACGGGTATAGGGGTCATTTAGGGGTTGCAGTGCCTCTCGCAAGGCCGTATAAGCCTGCTTCGTTGAAGTATAGTTGCGGCTCAAAAGCTCTCGCCGAGTTTCTTTCCAGTCTGTCTTATTGAACGTCTCATCAACATAGTGACGATTGACCAGCTGCCAAGCCTCATCAACAATCACCTTTGGGCTATCTTCCAGTGCTGCCTCAGCTGGATGCTGCCAGCACAAGCCAATGCCCGAAGCAGAGACGACAACCGCCCCCCCAAACAGAACAGTCTGGAGGGAGTGCAAAGAGCGAGAAGTTGGATTCATTGAAGTTCGAAACGTAACGAAGAGATGAAAGACTCTGGGCTTAAAACTGAATTGTCAGGGGAGTACTTATCTCAAGAAGCTCCAATTTACTCCGGCCACCTAGAGCCAAAGCAATGCAGCACCCAACCCTCAGCATGATTGACGTTTAATCACTAAACAGAGTTCCTTTAGTCCAGGTTACCCAAACCCAGAGAAGAATGGGAGTGCTTTGTGTAACAGTTTGTAGATGAAGCTGAGCAAAACTTAAACATTACTCCGCACTACCAACGGCCTGATGTTCTAGCCAGTTTCTCTAGACCTACACGGCTGAGCCCCACACATAAGAGATGTCCTCGACCTTTCCCCACCTTGACACTGAGAGTCGGGGAATCAAATAATTCTTCACAGATCACACAACGGTGTTGGGAACCCCGCCCCAGTCTTAGAGACCGAGCAGATGAAGTCCTTCGGTATTCTTTCCTATAACCCATAGCGCTTCGGCTGGTTTCTTATTGAATTTCATTATAGGGTTTGATCTCCAACAACCTGCCCCCCAGAATTTAGAGATACACCAAAATGAACATTGGGTTTATCTGTAGGATTATTCTCAGCCTATGTGCCACCGACAGCAAAGACGCTTAATATATGGAAAGCTCACCCATTTAGCCTTCCGTTGGCTTCTTTCCTCGATTAGGGTGAAAGCTGTCCCCTATCTGCACGGAGCCGAACACTGATGCTTTGTACTCAATGCGGTCACTCCAATCCTGATGGTGCCAGCCACTGCGCCTCTTGTGCTGCACCTTTGCCAGCGATGTCCCCTTGCCCCAGTTGTCAAGAGTTCGTTTCCACTGACGCCTACTTCTGCGCCCACTGCGGGACCCCTCTCCAGTCAGGGGAGCCGATTCCTGTGGCCCCTAAGGCAGCCAGCCAGGCCGATGCGTCAGCGGTTGGTCAAGTCCCACCCACCGAAGTCGTAAATCTTACAGAAGCTATACCGGCTCCGATGTCTGAAATACCAGCGATAGATATGCCTATCTCAGCCATCAGCCAGCCTCCCGACTTATTGGCAGATGATGATTCAGAGCTAAAATCTCCTCCAGAAGAGCAATCTGTGGCTGAGTTCACGATTTTCCCAGAGGATTCATCCGCAATACCGCCAAAATCCGACGTCAATATTGCTGCGAGTTCGACAGCAGGTCTAACTTCAGAATCGGAAACAGTTCCCCCCTCAGCTTTTGATGTCTTCACTCCCCCTCCGGCACCGTTGAATACACAGCCCGCCAACCCACGAGCAGGGGCAACACAGATTCAACAGCCGATGGCTTACCTTGTTCACGTACGGAGTGATACGAAGCTCTTACTTCCGCTCCACCTGGATATTGTCCATCTGGGTAAACCCAACGAACGTGTCCCTCCCGACATAGATATGTCAGGTTTTCCCGATAGTGATGTGGTCTCCCGTGTCCATGCTGATCTTCGCCTCGAAGCTGATGGCTACTATCTCCAAGATTTGGGAAGTGCCAATGGAACCTACGTCAATAACCAGGCATTGCGAACTGGGGATCGTTATCGTTTGAGAACTGGCGATCGCGTGTCATTGGGCAAAGAAGACAAGGTCAGCTTTATCTTTAATGCTGGGTAGGTAACGCTTCCTACTGCAACCGAGAAATACAGGATATAACAATATCTTGAAAAGACTCTGGTAGTTCGCCTGTTTGCTGCATCTGCAGCCCGAGCTGGTTTAACTCCTGAATCGTATGAGTATTCTGAATCTCTGTGAGGGTGCAGGCGCAAAAGCTGCTGGCTTGGGCACCTCCCTTAGACGTGCATCCCTTCATGAATAGCTGCTCAAAAGCTGGACTTTGGGTACTGCTAATACCAAACGAGTCTGATGAGTTCGACGCAGGGCTAGGGGCCGGAGTCGCCGGGGCCGGAGCAACGGGAGTCGGCTGTGACTGCGACGGATATGTCGGATTGTTGTTAGCCCAATCTTTCCAGTCCTGGGCAGAAGCGATGGATGGCACCAAGGAGAAGGCGAGAGCCGTTAGCAATAAAAAACGCATAGCAAAACGTAGAGAGATTTTTCTCTAGGGTGCCCTTTATTAAAGATGCGGTGATCTTTGCTACGAAGCATAAAGACCCACAGCTATTGCTACATCGTCAAAGATTGAGGATTTACCTCAATCAGCTGAGCCAAATCTCGAAGGAATGCTGCTGCATCTGCTCCGTAGATGATGCGATGGTCACAGGTAATATTCACGCGCATTTGGCGCTTCACTCCAAATAGGCCATCCTCAGTTGCCACCGTCTGAGAGCGAGACGCTCCCACCGCTAAGATTGAGCCTTGCCCCGGCGGTAAGATAGCGTCAAAGCTATCAACGCCAAACATACCTAGATTAGACAAAGTGAATGTTCCAGAGCTGTATTCATTGGGCTGCAGTTGTTTTGAACGTGCGCGAGAAACCAGATCTTTCCAATCACGTGATAGTGAGTAGATATCGAGCTGATCTGCATGTTGCAGCACCGGTGTAATCAAACCGCCTCCCGGCATCGCCACCGCCACCGCCACATTAATCGGAGCGCGATACTGGATCCCTTGATCGCTATAGCTAGCATTTACCAGTGGATGCTGCTTCAGAGTCACAGCAATTGCTTTCGCCAACAGTCCAGTCATCGTGACGCCTTTGACCTTGAGTTGCTTATACAGCGCGTCCAGAGCATCCGTTGTAATTGTGTACCCCACGTGAAAAGTAGGTACCGCTAGACTGGCCATCATGTTTGTGACCACAGCCTGCTGCATGGTATTGAAAGGAGCAATCTCACCCGCCAGTGCAGCAGCAGGAACAGGAGTCGATTGTTGCGTTGCCGTTATGACTGGAGGTGTTGCAACGGCAACGCTGGTAGAAGAGACTTGACCCGAAGCTTTTTCCACATCCGCCGCAACAATACGACCGTGAGGTCCACTACCAGCAAGAGACTTGAGATCAACCTGGAATTGTTTTGCGAGCTTGCGCGCACGCGGAGAGACAATGGTGCGACCGGTCGATTGCGTCGCTGATGTATTCCCCCCATTTAGAGACGCAGCTACGGGAGTTGGTGGCACAGCATCAGGCACGGCTGGAGCCTCTGCAGCAGTACTCGAGGATTTTGCCTTTTCCTGGGCTAACGCAATATCTGCCTCTGTTTCAGCAACATAACCAATCGTTGATCCAACCGGTGCCATCTCTCCGGCAGGGACTGCGATTACAGCTAAATACCCCGCATAGAAAGACTCCACATCCATGTCAGCCTTATCGGACTCCACGACCAGGACAGTTTCACCCTTCTCGACCTGATCTCCAGGACTCTTAATCCAAGAGACGATCTTGCCTTCCGTCATCGTAGAGCTAAGGGCGGGCATGAAAACTTCATGAATCATGGGTGCTATTCCGAACCTTCAGAAACTGTCTTAAGCTAGATTCTATACTGACCTGTGGTTCAAAGCGATGCTAAATCAGGGATTTGCTCACTAGAAGTTTGTTGTGAGATCACAATATTTGGCTGTCGATAACCAGTAAGCTATAGGGAATCCTTAAGGTTAAGGGTGAGTAAGAAAGAACCGACATCACAGTCCACTCAAGTTTTCAAAGACGCAGCGTCAGCCTTTTTACCTCCTCCTACGGTCACAATCTCTGTGGTGCAGTCACAATAGAAGGGCAAGGTCTTGTTCCCCCGTCTGCAATCCACTGGTATAGCGGTACACGTATTGATTAGGACATTAAAACGGTTGACAGCTATGCCTGCTAAAGAAAAGCTGTCCTAACTCAGCCGAGTACTGCTACAACGCTATTTTCATGAGCAAGTGGTTTAATCGTCCGATTTCTGTACGGAATAGATTGCTGACTAGTATTGGCTCAATGTTGATACCGGTTGTTGTGCTAGCGGTTGGAACAATCGGTACGTTCAACTTGGCCTTCAGCAGTTTTGAAGAGACAGAAGCCGTTATACTCCATGAGTCTTTCCCCGCAGCAGATTTAGAGCTGCTATTGATCCGCGTTTCTCTTTTGGCCGCTTCTATAGAAACAGTTGAAGCATCTGACTCGCAAAGTGACTTTGAGCAGCTTAGTCAACAGATTGATCAAACATTGCGCTTACTCAAGCACGAGGAAATTAGCGGAGTCCCAGAACGTTTCCTGCCACCCGGCCGCGAGAATTTAGTAACGGCGATTAATACCCAGTGGCTTGAGGCTCGTGCAAGCGGCACAGAATTCTTCAAGCCAACATCGGCCTCTGAGCTTGAGCGTCAGCGCAAGACACGGCAGATTTTTATTCGAGACATTGAAAAGACAGTCACTATCATCCATCGTCTGAATCATCTATTGAATTCGTGGCAGGATCAGAACAACTTAATGCAGGCGAAGGAAGTTAGCAGGAAAGGCCTCATTTTACTCGTGATTATTTGTGGAATTGCCCTCAGTCTGGCGATTACTACCGTCTGGGCCCTATCCAAGACAATACTCGGCCCTCTACAGATTCTAGAGCAGGCAATCTCTCGGTTTAGCAACGGTGAGCTATCCCATCGGATTGAGCTACAGACTCAGGACGAGCTTGCTCAACTGGCGCAGACCTTCAATCAAATGGCCACCAAGCTAGAGCAAAGCCAAGCAGATCTACAAACATTAGCAACGATAGACGGCCTAACGGGCGTTTACAATCGCCGGGAGTTCAACCGCTGGCTACATATCGAGATAGAACAAGCGAGACGGGAGTCTCACTCCCTATCACTAGTCATGGTTGACATCGACTACTTTAAACGACTCAACGATAAGCATGGCCATCAATCTGGCGACATTGCTCTGCGGTGGATTGGGGCACTATTGTCAGAGAATGTTCGACCTGGGGACATTGTGGCCCGCTATGGTGGTGAGGAATTTGCCATTATCTTGCCCCAAACAACCGAGATTGAGGCTCTAGTCATTGCCGAGCGGATTCGGCAGTCAATAGAAACTCAGCCGGTTGAAGTACTCAACCAACAACTTCTATACGTAACAGCAAGCCTGGGGTTAGCCACGTTCCCTGAAGAGACCCGGGACGAAGAGGAGCTACTGAGGCAAGCAGATTGTGCCCTTTATCGAGCAAAGCAGGCGGGGCGCAATCAGGTCCAGCATGCGGGAAAAATACCGGTGTAGATTTTTTGACCGTACGAATTTGCTCTATTTTAGAGTCAGTCTATGTAGACAGGTCAGTACTGTCTGTTGTAGGCTAGCTACTTGTGGCTTTTAAAAGAAATTATGCACGCCCAAGAGTTAATCCGCTCTATTGAAGCGGAACATTTAAAGGAAAAGTTGCCTGAAGTCTACGTGGGCGACACTGTTCGAGTTGGTGTTCGGATCCGTGAAGGGAACAAGGAGCGGACTCAACCCTATGAGGGGACCGTGATTGCCAAGCGTCATGGCGGTATTAATGAGACCATTACAGTCCGCCGAATTTTCCAAGGAATTGGCGTTGAGCGGGTGTTTTTACTTCACTCTCCTCGAGTTGCCGATATTAAGGTGATGCGACGCGGTAAAGTTAGACGAGCAAAGCTTTATTACTTACGAGATCGCGTTGGTAAGGCCACTCGAATCAAGCAGCGCTTCGATCGAAGTCTTTAATCACAACTGTGTCTGTCATGTTGATATCAGTGAGTGACTGATATCAATGATGTTCCACAACGCGCTAGACTAATAGGCACCGTGGATCTAGCATTGTGGCAAAAGCTCTGCAGCAACTAGAGAATTTGCGCCTTTAGTTCAGTTGGTAGAACGCAGGTCTCCAAAACCTGATGTCGGGGGTTCGAGTCCTCCAAGGCGCGCTCTTTTCCTGATCTAGCAGGGTGTTGGAAAGTTTTATAGCATCGCCCTCGTTTAGAGGATGTTAGGTCCAGAAGTGGCAAGGTTGCATGTTTTTCTGGTGTATTCCTAGTCTGATTAGGTTGAAGCAAACGTAAGCGATCGGCAGTGAAGGGTTAAAAGATAGTGCCAAAAGGGAAAAAAGGGAAAGGGAAAGGTAGAGGAGCGAAGGGCGCTCAGAAAGGACCAGGAAGTGCAGCCGCGAATCAGGGTGCTGCATCAGTGAATCCTGATGCAGCGGAATCTACGACGGATCAGCAACCGGTCGCGGCAGGGAGCTCATCGCCTGATTTAGAGCCGGATGCTCAGAAGCCTAAAGGCCCCAGTCCTGTCGGATTTGCACAGGGAACCAAGGAAGAACTTGCCAAGGTTGTATGGCCTGATCGACAGCAACTCATTAGTGAATCAGCCGCAGTTATTTTAATGGTGTCTTTTTTGGCGATTTTCATCTCTCTTATTGATAATGTGTTCAGCTGGGCTTCCCGGCTGGTCTTTTAGGGCTTGAATCATGGTAGATGAACCGCTTGATACAACTACAGTTAATGCCCCGGAGACGGATGCCTCAGCACAAATTAATCGCTGGTATGCGGTACAGGTGGCTTCTGGGTGTGAGAAGAAGGTAAAGCAAAATTTGGAGCAGCGCCTTCAGACGCTAGACGTAGCAGACCGGATTGTACAGATCGCGATTCCACAAACACCCACAGTTAAAGTTCGGAAAGATGGCAGTCGAGCCACGAGCGACGAGAAGGTCTTTCCTGGGTACGTTCTGGTACGGATGATCCTTGACGATGATACTTGGCAGGTGGTTAAGAACACGCCAAATGTCATCAACTTCGTCGGGTCTGAGGAGCGACGCCGCTACGGGCGAGGTCGAGGACACGTTAAGCCTCTTCCTTTGGGGCCTGCAGAGGTGGAGCGAATCTTCCGGCAGTCTCAGGATCAGGAGCCTGTTGTCAAGGTAGATATGGAGGTTGGTGACCAGGTCCAGGTTCTCAACGGTCCGTTCAAAGACTTTGAAGGAGAAGTGATTGAGGTGAGTGCTGAGCGCAACAAGCTTAAAGCACTGCTTTCAATTTTTGGTCGGGATACCCCCGTCGAACTAGAGTTTAACCAGGTGAAAAAAGAGAATTAAGTAATGGCAAAGAAAGTTGTAGCCCTCATTAAGCTGGCGATTCCGGCTGGCAAAGCAAACCCAGCCCCTCCCATCGGTCCTGCGTTGGGACAGCATGGGGTCAATATCATGATGTTCTGTAAGGAGTACAACGCTCGTACCTCTGATAAGGTCGGGCTAGTGGTTCCGGTGGAAATTTCGGTGTTTGAAGACCGAAGTTTTACCTTCATTCTAAAAACGCCTCCGGCCTCTGTCTTGATTAAGAAAGCGGCGGGGATTGAGAAGGGCTCAGGTGAACCTCAGTCTGTCAAGGTGGGTAAAATCACTAAGGCACAACTTCAGGATATTGCTGAGACAAAAATGCCGGACTTAAACGCCAACGATATTGAGGCGGCTATGAAAATTGTGGCGGGTACGGCTCGCAATATGGGCGTAACGGTGGTCGATTAGATTACCGTTCGAATTCATCTCATTCTGTTCACATTTATTGGGGGAGAGGCTCAGGCTTCGTGATCACCCCAGGAGGAAAAAATGACTAAGAAAGTTTCGCGCCGCATGCGAGAGCTGCTCAAGCTGGTTGAGGAGCGTGAGTATGAACCTCTAGAGGCTCTAGAACTGCTCAAGAAAACTGCAACGGCGAAGTTTGCAGAAACAGCAGAGGCTCATGTACGGTTGGGCATTGATCCGAAGTACACGGACCAACAGCTTCGGACTACCGTGGCATTGCCAAAGGGTACGGGCCAGGATATTAAGGTTGCCGTGATCGCGAAGGGCGAGAAGGTCACCGAGGCAACGAATGCCGGTGCTGATGTCGCTGGTTCTGAAGAGCTGATTGCAGAAATTCAGAAAGGTGATATCAACTTTGACCTCCTGATTGCCACGCCAGATATGATGCCGCAGGTGGCGAAGGTTGGCCGCATCTTGGGTCCACGAGGTCTGATGCCCTCGCCAAAGGCGGGAACGGTAACGTTCGATCTGGAAAGTGCGATCGCAGAGTTCAAAGCTGGTAAGCTTGAGTTCCGGGCTGACAAAGCAGGGATTGTCCACGTTCTATTTGGCAAAACATCCTTTGAGCCTCAGGATCTGTTGGAGAACTTAAAAGCACTCCAGGAGACCATCGACCGCAATCGCCCTTCAGGAGCAAAAGGACGCTACTGGCGCAGTATTTATGTGTCTTCGACCATGGGGCCATCCATCCAAATTGGCGTTAATTCCCTGCGCGATCTAAAGATGGATGAGATGCCGTAGGGGCGTCCCCCACAACAGGAGTCAGTATTTTCTGAATTAACCTACAACACGATAGAAACCGAAGACCGTAGGGGCCAATGGGCTTAATATCCTACCGAGGTGGAATTGATGTCACTCTGTTGCATGATGATGCCAGGGAGACTGTTATTCAGCCTCGGATTGATATCCGGGGTTTTTAATTAGGGCAATATTCAGCTAAAAGTTTAGGTCTACAACTACTTAAGGAGGTGACAACAACATGGGTAGAACCCTAGAGAACAAACAGGCGATCGTCGCAGACTTGCAGACTCAGCTCGATGACACGCAGATGGCAGTCGTGATTGACTACAGAGGCCTCTCTGTTGCTGAAATCACAGATTTGCGGAACCGTATTCGCCCTTCTGGTGCAAGCTGTAAGGTGACGAAAAATACTCTAATGCGTAAAGCAATTGAGGGTAGTGATGACTGGCAACATCTGTCAGAATTTTTGACAGAGTCTTCGGCATTTTTGCTGCTTAAAGAGGATTTTGGTAGCGCGATTAAAGCCTATCAAGGTTTCCAAAAAGAAACGAAGAAGTCGGTGCTGCGCGGTGGCGTCTTAGACGGACAAGTTTTAACCGAAAGCGATGTTAAAGCAATTGGTGATCTACCGTCGAAAGAAGAGCTTATGGGGCAAATTGCCGGTGCTCTCAACGCGGTCACAACCAAGATTGCGGTCGGAATCAAAGAGGTTCCCTCTTCTGTGGCGCGTGGTCTGCAGGCTTATGTTGACAAAGAAGAATCGTAGATTGCTCTACGTTTTTAACCCACACGTTTTAACCTATACATTTTGAACTGGAGTAATATCTATGTCTGCTGCAACTGAAGAAATTCTAGAGAAGCTAAAATCTTTAACGCTGTTAGAGGCAGCTGATTTAGTTAAAGAGATTGAAGAAGCCTTTGGCGTCAGTGCTGCTGCACCTGTCGGTGGCATGATGATGGCTCCTGCTGCCGGTGGCGGTGCTGCTGAAGAGGCTGAGGAGAAAACTGAATTTGATGTCGTTCTGGAAGAAGTTCCTAGCGACAAGAAAATTGCGATTCTCAAGGTCGTTCGCTCTCTCACGGGTCTGGGTCTCAAAGAGGCGAAGGAAATTGTGGAGTCAGCTCCTAAGGCTATCAAAGAAGGAACTTCTAAGGACGACGCTGAGGAAGCGAAGAAAACGCTTGAAGAGGCTGGCGCTAAGGTCGCTCTCAAGTAGAGATGATCACATAATGGTCGGAATTGTTCCGGCCATCTTCATTGGTCCCCTGCCGCTAGCGTATAGGGATGCAGAGCAAAGGTCTAGGGGCAACCCTAGACCTTTGTTGTAATTTCTACGGTGGGAGGAGCAAATAGAAAAACGCCCCGTCCAATGGCTTGATGATGTCCTGACAATGCACAGGTGCTGCCAGCGGCAAAGTCGAGAAAGCGCTGGGCTTTATCGCTGGCAAGATCTGCGAAGTTCAGTAAGATGATTGTTCCGGTTTTGAGCGCTTCGACGGCACGGGCGGTTTCGTCAAAGGTTTGTGGACGCAGAATTGCGATCGCACAATTTTTCATTCCTGGCAAAGGGAGTAGATTGTTCATACGCGCCTAAACTTGGGCTGCTACAGTCTAAAGTAGCGCAACTTGGGAAAAATCATCAAAATCTCTGAACGTCGTAATGCAAATCCCTAAACTTTCATCGGGGTGTGAAGTGCGCTCAGCCACGGCCCAGGATATCTGGAGAATCCGTAAGCTGGTTCTTTATGCTCTTCTTGATCCCACACAACTGCGCTGGACTCAGTTTTGGGTCGTTGAGCATCAGCAGGAAATCATTGCCTGTGGGCAGCTCCGGCACTTTGCCGAGGCGCAGGAGTTAGGCAGCTTGGTGGTTGCTTCGGCATGGCGAGGACAAGGGATTGGCTCATTTTTGACACAGTGGCTAATTGAGCAGGCCACATCATCGTTGTATATAGAATGTTTAGGGGATAAGCTAGCTGAATTTTATACACCGTTCGGTTTTGTCGCGGTCTCTTGGTCCGATCTTCCTCAGAGCCTCAAGCGCAAGTTTGCACTCTCGGCGCTGGGCCAACGGCTTCAGCTACCAGTGCACTTCATGCACCGTCCCAGCAAAGGGATCACAGAGACAAGCTAGGATGGGGATAAAGTTAATCCCGTTTGGCGCGATGGAAGATCCCCGCGAAGCCTTTGATAATTCCACTCTTAAACGAACGTTGTTGTTTGTATACTTAATTCCGGTTTTTGGCGTGGTGCCTGCGGCTTGGTCTTTGACACGTCGGCAAAGCGATCGCAAAAGCAGGTCTGTCAGTCGATTAGCGATTGCTCTGGGTCTACTGTGGGGACTGGGAATTTTGACGCTCAATACTGGCTTCGTCTTTGCCAGCGAAAGCGGTGCATCAGGAACGGGTCTGTCTTTACTCGTCATTAACAGCGTTTTTACCTCTAGCTACTTCATGACGATGCTGTGGTTGATGGTGCGTGTTTGGCAGCGGAAGCCACCTGAAATTCCTGGCGTTAGTCGTCTGGCAAAGTTTCTCCCTTAGGGACTGTCTATGCGCTTACCGCGCTTACCGCTTTTAATTCTAGGGATTGCTGTCATTTTAGGGCTGATGGTGTGGCTCGTGAGTTCGCTACTGTGGCTCTATCGATCCGTTTTTTACACCTCTCCCTTTTTGGCGAATTTATTGCTGCTGCTCCTGATTGGTCTATTTCTGGCCTTAATCGGAGCTTTGGCTTACTATGTCTGGGTTTTTAGTCGCAAAAAAGAGCCTCGGCAGCAACGACAACCGCCTCAGGTTCCGGCCCAGAAATCTGCGGCAGCAGTGGAAAATCTGCGGGCGATCCGGCAGCAAATTCAGCAAATTGAAGATCAGGTGGCGCGGGAAGTGCTGCTGTCTCAAACGCGAAATATTGCTCAAGATCTATCTCGCAGACAGCTCAAGCTGGTGGTGTTTGGTGTCGGATCTGCGGGTAAAACGTCTCTAGTCAATGCTTTGATGGGTCGGATCGCCGGTCAGGTGGGTCCCACTATTGGCACAACTGAGGTGGGAGAGACCTATAGCTGCTATTTGCCCCGCCTTGATCGAGAGTTGCTGATCACCGATACGCCGGGACTCCTAGAGCCAGGGATCATGGGTACGGCTCGGGAACAGGCGGCTCGCAAGCTAGCGACGGAGGCTGATCTGCTGCTGTTTGTAGTAGATGGCGACCTCACTCAATCGGAATATCAACCCCTCAGCTCCTTAGAGGAGATGGGTAAACGGCTGTTGCTGGTGTTCAACAAAACGGATCGTTACTCAGCAGCGGATCAAGAGACTGTGTTGAAGGTGCTTTGCGATCGCACCCGCCTCTCCCCAGAAGATATTGTGGCTATCTCGGCTGCTCCTCAGCCCCTGCAGCTTGCCAACGGCGAAGGACTGGAGCCAGAGCCTGATTTGTGCTCTCTGCTGCAGCGATTGGGCACCATTCTGCACGAGGAAGGCGACGACCTACTGGCCGATAACATTCTGCTCCAGTCCCAGCGACTGAGCACGGAAGCGCGCGATCTAATTGCCCAAGAGCGTCAGGGCCGTGCGGAGAAAGTGGTAGAACGCTTCCAGTGGATTGGAGCCGGGGTGATTTGGGCCACCCCCATCGTGATTGACCTGTTGGCCGCTGCCGCCGTCAACGCTCAAATGGTGATCGAAATCGCCAAGGTCTACGGCTGTGAACTGTCCAAGGAAGAAGGCAAAGAGCTGGCCCGCTCCCTCGCCAAAACCTTAGGAGGGCTGGGAATCGTCAAAGGCGTCCTTTCTGTCGTGACGCGAGCCTTGGAGTTCAGCGTGGCGGGTTATGTCTTAGGTAAAACGGTGCAGAGCATCAGTACCGCCTACCTCACTCGGATTGCGGGCAATAGCTTTATTGAATACTTCCGCAATGACCAGGACTGGGGTGATGGCGGCATGGCAGAGGTGGTACAGCAGCAGTTTCAGCTCAACCGCCGCGATCAATTTGTGAAAAAATTCATTCAGGATGCCATTACTCAGCTCCCCAAGAGCTTTGGACGTGCGCTCCAGCCTTGGTCTGAACAGCCCCTAGAGATAGAGACAGCAGAACTTATTTCAGAGGAAGAGTACGAAAAATAGGAATCGCTATGACGACAACTGTACTGGCATACCTTTTAATCGTCTGTTACTTCATCATCGAACGGTTGCTAAGGAAGGGGGAGAAAGCCCTTAGCCTCCAGCCGAGTGAATCTGACCAGGGTAGTTCGAGAATCCTCTGGATTAGTGGTCTACTCAGTATTCTCTTGGCGTTACTTGCTTCCATTCTGAACGCTATTCAAATTGGCGATTGGAACGGCAAATACATCGACTGGATAGGAGTTGTAGTCATGCTGGGTGGCCTTAGCTTACGATACTGGGCTGCTAAGACACTTGGTAAATTCTACACGCGGACATTACAAACAATTGAAGAGCAGCAAATCATTGATAAAGCTCCCTACAGTCTCGTTAGGCTTTTTACAGCAGGGCTATTGTAAATCTGAAAATTTGATTTTGCGATTACGGTGAATAAGTAAATGAATGCCAATTGTATTGATATGACGATGTCTAGAAAGGTATATCAAGTAACCGCTTGTTCGGCCGTGAGTTAGATAAATTGCATTTTATTCTTGGAGTTCGTTTATGATTGACTCAGCCTACTGTGAGAAGATGGCGCAATATAATCAATGGATGAATAAGCGGCTCTATGAAGTCTGTGCCAAGATAAACGATAAAGAACGAAAATCTGATAAAGGTGCATTCTTCAAATCAATCCATGCCACACTAAATCACATTATTTACGGTGATTTGGCATTTCTTTCTCGTTTTACGGGTGAGCCATCAGTAGTGCCAGAGATGGGCGTTTTGTTGTACGACGATTTTGATACCCTATTCAAAGCAAGAATTGATCTTGATCAAAGAATAGTTGGATGGGCTTCTGCATTAGATCATGAGTGGCTACGATCTACAACAACCTATACAAGTAAAGTAGATAAAAAAATAAGAACAGTAGAAAATTGGGTTCTCATAACGCATATGTTTAATCATGAGACTCATCACCGAGGTCAAATTACGACACTACTCTCCCAAATTGGATTAGATATGGGAACGACGGATTTACCTTTTTTACCAGGGATTGAGGCATGAAGTAGTTGGAGTTTTGACCATCCAGCGTAAAAGCCTAACTCCGCTGAGCTTAGTTGTTCGGCATCCTGGATATCTAGGCATGTCTTTAGTGGAAATCGGTGCAGGCTTGGCGGTCTCTAATTGGATAGTGCTAGCAGCCATTATGGTCGTCGGAGCACTCTCACATGTTTATCGCATCCAAGCAGAGGAAGAAATGCTAAAAGCTAAGTATGGCAAACAGTACGAAGTTTATTCAGAAAAAACTTGGAGGCTCTTGCCATTCATATACTGAAATATCTCAAAGATTAATTGCTACCGTCGAGTTTTACGCATCGTTTTGGGGAAGGTGGCGATCGCCGTCATCGATATGGGCTTGAGCAGACCTTGCTAAAGAGGCAACAATTATTTCGAGGTGGTCTAACCGCTCATTGCCACTCTGGGCTGCACGAAGCAGATTATCCGTTGTACGGACCAATCCTTGAGTTGTACGCTCCATGATTCGCAGCTCCTGCTGGCACTGCAGATCAGACTCTTGAATCTGACGCTGAACGGCTAGCATTTGCTCAATCTGTGCGTTGAATTCTTCGTTGGTCAATTGACTTGCTCCGTTGCTGCATCACTTTTGCTGAAACAGGCCATTACCGTTGGGTTCAGCTTTCTGCATCTTCTTTTACCCCCGCCACGCGATTGAGGGTTTCCATCAAATATTCGGGTTGCGGGTCTTCGTCGACAGCTCGCACCAACTTTTCAACCCACGGCTTGAACATAGCGGGTACTGTTATATGAACAGCACGACCGTGTTTATATAACTTTCCTCCCGGCATATCAGCACTCTGGGCCTCTTTAAGTAATTAAAGCGTACTCACAACATGCAGCAAATAGACATTTTAGAGACCATCCATGTATATTTTTAATCGCCGCAGCAGCTTAGCAAAGGTTTCTGGCAAGGGTGCTTGTACCTGAATCTCCTCGACTGTTACCGGATGCTGCAGAGTTAACTGCCATGCATGGAGCGCTTGCCCTGGCAAATTCACCCCGACTGATTTCCCGCGACTGTAAAGGGGATCACCAATAATCGGCCAGCCTTGATCCGCGCAGTGAACGCGAATCTGATGGGTTCGGCCTGTCTCTAACTGAAAATGCATCAACGCATAGTTACCGAGTCGTTCTCTCACCTGCCAGTGGGTGACCGCGCTTCGGCCTCCCTCTTCTTCGGGAATAATTGCCATTTTGATTCGATCGACGGGATGCCGACCGATGGGACGATCGATTTTGCCTGAGTCTGTACTGGGCTGTCCGTAGACGACGGCTAAATATTCTCGCTTCGCGGTTCGAGCTGCAATCTGGGCCTGTAGGTGATGGTGGGCCTGATCGGTTTTTGCGATCGCAATCACCCCCGTCGTATCTTTATCCAACCGGTGCACAATTCCGGGCCGCTCCACGCCGCCAATCCCCGACAAAGACGTCGTGCCGTCAGGTTTTTGACAGTGGGCCAAGAGCGCATGAACAAGGGTTCCGGTCGCGTGTCCCGGCGCGGGATGAACCACTAACCCCACCGGCTTGTTGACGATCAGAAAATGATCATCCTCGTACAAAATATCCAGCGGAATGGCCTCTGGCTCCAGGCTGAGCGGTTCCGGTTCTGGCAGGGTAACAAGCACCTGATCTCCGACCTGCAGCAGATGCTTCTTTGATTGGCAAACCTGCTGATTGACCTGAACATGGCCCTGCTCGATCAGGCGCTGGAGATGTGAACGCGAAATCTCAGATTGACCCGCCAGCCACCGATCTAAACGCTGGCCTGAATCTTCCGTGAGTCGGTAGCAGAATTCCGTCATAGATCTTGATTTTAAGGGACTTTTGAGCGCGGAGAGAACCGAGGCAATCAGCGTCGCGGCTCTCCTAAACTAGATTAAAAGACCGCCTCAAAAAAGGTGGAAAGCGATATTAATCCATGAACTATCAACGGCTGCAAACACTGCTAATCAGCTTGGCCTGGAGCTTTCCCCTAGGGGCATGGACCGGTGGAGCGGCCTTAGCGCAACGTTCTGAACAACGCACCGCAGTGCCGTCCTCTCAACGCGAACTACCGCTCCGGGCGATTGTGCAGCTTCAGGGCCTAAACGTACCTCCCCCGCAAACCCAGGGCAGTGCGGTGCTCTCCCTCCAGCCCCTTACAGGAACGAGGGTTTATACCGTTCCCGTTAGCTTGGGCAACTACCGCGGACGCTTCCTGTTGGATACCGGTGCCTCAACCTCGATGGTGACAGCCGCAACAGTACAGCAGCTTCAGCTCCAGGGAAGACCCGTTCCCCAAGAGCGCCTAGATCTGGCCGTGGCCGGAGATGATTGTCCTGACCTCAAGGCTAATCTCTACCAGCTACCGCAGCTCTCAATGCAGGGTGTTCAAGTGCAAGGGCTGAGCACTCTGAAGTTTAACAGCACCGTGATTCCAGATGCACTCTCTGGGGTCCTCGGCATGGACGTGCTGAAGTTCTTCGATTTGCAACTCAATCCTCAGCAGCAGTCTTTACAGCTCCGTCCGGCTACCCCACTTCCACCTGAGTGGCGATCTCGTGCCGTTCCTCTGCAAGAAAAGCTGGGTGTCATGCTGGCTCAGGTGCAAGTGAATGATCGAGGTCCGTTTACCTTTTTGCTTGATACAGCGGCAGACAGCACCTTCATCTCTCCTGATGTTGCTCTGCAGGCGAATCTAGATGCAGCCGGTTATCGGCCCATTCAGATTCGCGGCTTCTGCGGTATAGAAGAGGCTCAAGCCTCGCAGCTCAAATCTGTGCAGCTCCAGAATCACTGGCAGTCTGATTTAGACACGATTGTCTTATCCTCTTCTTCAATTCTTTCAGTGTTAGGGGTTGACGGCATTCTGGGACAGAATTTTCTCGATCAGTATCAGCAATACTGGCGATTTACTCAGGATCCCGCAGGTCAGTTTGACGGTAGCCTACTGTTGTTTCCGCTTCCGCAGCGCTAAATTCAACCACGGGTACCATCTCGTGCAGGCCAAACCAGCCGATCTCGGTTAGAGCTTTCCAGAATAGCTTTTGATCGAAGAGGCTGAGCATAACGCGGAGGATGCCGATGAGACTTGAGAGAGTGCCTACCCTAGCAAAAACAATTTAATGTTTTCTTTAGGTTTGCTATGATGATCTGTAAATGCATTGAGGGGGGCCTATTCATGCCCATGCTGAACAGTCTTAATACGCAGCGCTATCTTACCTCACAGGGGAAATGGCTAAGGTTGTGCGCCGGGTCTGTTTTAACCACAGCGTTAGCTGGAACCATTGGTCTCTTCTTAGGTTTTCTGCTCGCAAATGTCGCAGGCTGGGTTTAGGGCCGCATCGCAACATCTACCTTTGCGTTATGAAGGGGACAGCCCCACCCCCGAGAGGAATTGAAGCGCGATACCCTAGATCATAGTGCTACTCTTCAAATCTGTGCCCGATCTGCTCTCCACAACGCCGCTGCTCAAAACCCCTGAACGTCTCGAATCTCGTCTGAAGCAAATTCCGCCAGAGCCGGGGGTCTACTTCATGCGGGATGCAAAGGACCACATTCTTTACATTGGCAAGTCGAAAAAGCTGCGATCGAGGGTTCGGTCTTATTTTCGTCAATCTCAAGATTTAGGGCCGCGCATTGCCTTGATGGTGCGTCAGGTCACGGATATTGAGTTCATCGTCACCGACTCAGAGGCTGAGGCGCTAGCGCTGGAAGCTAATCTAATTAAGCAGCATCAGCCCCACTTCAATGTGCTGCTCAAGGACGATAAGAAATATCCCTATCTCTGTATTACCTGGTCGGAAGAGTATCCCAGCATTTTCATTACCCGACGGCGACGGCTGGGCAAAAAGCAGGATCGATATTATGGCCCCTACGTTGATACGCGACTGCTGCGCTCGACACTACATCTCGTCAAACAGATTTTTCCGCTCAAGCAGCGCCGTCGTCCCCTCTTCAAAGATCGTCCCTGCCTCAACTATGACATTGGCCGCTGTCCAGGGGTCTGCCAGCGACTGGTAACGCCAGAGGAGTATCGTAAGACGCTCCAGAAAATCGCCATGATTTTCCAGGGGCGTACTGGGGAGCTAATCGCCATCCTCAATGAGCAAATGCAGCTCGCTTCAGCGGATCTCAATTTTGAGTATGCGGCCCGACTGCGCGATCAGATTGCAGGTCTACAAAATCTAGGGGCCGATCAGAAAGTAGCGCTACCCGACGACACGATCTCCCGTGACGCAATCGCGCTGGCGGCGGATGAGCAAAGCGCCTGTATCCAGCTTTTTCAGATTCGCGCCGGTCGCTTAGTGGGCCGCTTGGGCTTTATGGCCGATCCCCAGTCCGGTTCTGTGGGAGCCATTCTACAGCGGGCGCTGGAAGAACATTACGCCCATGTTGATCCGGTCGAAATTCCGGCAGAGATCTTGGTGCAGACAGAGCTGCCAGAGGCGGAACTGCTGGCGGGGGGATTATGCGATCGCAAAGGTAGAAAAGTGACAGTCCTGTGTCCGCAGCGGCAGACCAAGGCTGAACTGATCCAAATGGTCGAGCGCAACGCTGGTCACGAGCTGATGCGTACCCAACGCGCCCGTGATCTAAGCACCCAAGCCCAGCAAGATCTCGCCGATCTATTAGATTTGCCCGACCTTCCTCGACGGATTGAAGGCTACGACATTTCTCATATCCAAGGTTCAGACGCAGTGGCCTCCAGGGTCGTTTTCGTTGACGGCCTGCCTGCCAAGCAGCACTACCGCCGCTATAAAATCAAGGATCCCACCGTGCGCGCCGGTCACTCCGATGATTTTGCCAGCCTTGCAGAGGTGATCGGTCGCCGCTTCCGTAGTTATGTTGATAAACCAGAACAGCCCCGCCTCGGTTCTGTTGACTGGCCGGATCTCGTCATGATTGACGGCGGCAAAGGACAGCTTTCTGCAGTGATGGCCGTCCTCTCTGAGATGGAGCTAGCCGACACGCTGCAGGTGGTCAGTCTTGCCAAGCAGCGAGAAGAAATCTTCCTGCCCGGTGCTAAACAGCCGCTGCCCACCGACAGTGAACAATCTGGGGTCCAGCTCCTGCGACGCCTCAGGGATGAGGCCCACCGATTCGCCGTTAGTTTCCATCGCCAGCAGCGCACTGAGCGCATGCGCCGCTCACGCTTAGACGAGATTTCTGGATTAGGACACCATCGCCAGAAAGAGTTGCTGGCAGCGTTTCGGTCCATTGACTACATTCGGGAGGCTTCTCTTGAGCAACTGGTCACGGTGCCAACGATTGGACCCCAGCTCGCCCAGCAAATTTATGACTACTTTCATCCCTCACAGTCATCGAAAGCGGAGGAGTGATATTTATTTAATGAACGTTTGATGAGCCGTATTTAAGATGACGAAGGCTCTTTTGAAGCGTCAAAATTAATCTGTAGTTTTCGATACATTCTCGTCAAGAAGTGAGGGATTGAGACTCATCTATTCTTCTACTTTTACAGTGATTTTTGGGATCATCGAGAGAACGGGGATCGGGCGGACCTCTTCTAGGGGTTGCGATCGCAACTGATCCCCAGCAACCACACAGAGCTTAAGGGAGATTAATAGGGGATCACTTTAGGACAAGGCTTACAGCAGCTCTCATGAGAGATCGAAAGCAGCAGCACAGAAACCGATCAGTCATCTCTATAGACACCTCTAACCTCTGACCGCAAGCAAGCGCAAAGCAGTCTCTGAGGGTTCCCATCAGCTCATAGAATTGATCTTTCGGGCACATTTTTTAAACAATTCAATCAGGATATTAAATAAACCAGTGATTGATCCCAGGCAGTGAAGTATAAGTGTTATAAATTAAAGAATAAATCCAATCACTTTTTTGCCAATTCTTTTGCTAATCACTTTAATTCTCAGTTCACCTCGGCATCCCGTCGTAGTCAAGAATTCATAAAAACCACCTTTTTTACTTCTACTGATCAACTTCTCGGCTTTAAATAAGGCTTTAATCATGACCCGGATAGAAAATATACGCTGTTCCAATTGCGGTAGCCCAGCAGAGCGGCATCATTTGGAGCAGTCTTTAATTCGCACTCAGTGTGCCTACTGCGACTACCTAATGATCACCTGTAGTAAAACCGGTAAGGTCATTGAAGCTTATGCCCCTGGGCTTTCGCTAGAACAACTCGTTTGTCGTTAAGACAGCAAAATTTTCATAGTGGTACTTGGCTTTAGAGCAACGCTATGTCGTAGGTAGGTTTTGGATCTTCTTGCTGATGCATGTATTGTTCCGCCATCTACCTAAGTCAAGGCAGTTCAACAGACGCCGGCTTAGCAATATGGGGTAACCCCCACCCTAGTTTCTCTCTCAATATCTTGAAAAACTCAGGAGAGCTAAGCCGTATGAAGCGGGCTGCATAGCGAGACTTGTGAATTCGAACGCGATCTGCTGGTGAAACGTAGCAGCCAGCATTGCCGTCCACCATCATCACAAGCTGCTCAGAGTGGGCCGGAAAAATTTCGACCGGCTCTGTCTCTGAAAAGACCAGTGCCCTAGAAGCTAAAGAATGAGCGCAAATGGGAATTAGCTGCAGCACCGGCACATCAGGCGTAATCACCGGCCCGCCGGCAGACAATGCGTAGGCAGTAGAGCCTGTGGGTGTTGAGAGGATCACACCATCAGCAGCGATGTCGACTCGAGCATGCTGACCAACTTCAATTTCAAAATGGCACATACCCGTTAGCGGCTCTTTGTGCAGCACCATCTCGTTAAGAGACAGTGCTTCCCACAACACAACATCGTCACGAACCACCTGAACCGAGAGCATCACGCGCTCTTCAACGGTGTAGGTATCGGCCAGTAATAGATCAATAGCATCAGACAGGTGATTGAGGTAGGTCTCAGTCAAAAAACCCATGTGCCCCGTATTGACCGTCAGTAGCGGAATATTACAGGAAGCCAACTGGCGACAGGCTGACAGAACAGTCCCATCTCCCCCCAGCACAATGGCGAATTCCACACGGCTATCAAAGCCAGTGGGCACCAAATCATCAATCGCCGAGTAACAAACGGGGCTGCCGGGACGGGAGCACCCTAAAATTCCGCCTACACCATTGGCGACGGCGACTTCCCAGCCAATACTTCGAACTTATCTTGAAGAGCCTGAGCCGTTTGACAGGCCGTGGGCTTCGCTTCGTTATAAATGATGCCGATCTTGGACACACTCAAAAGTCACACGAGATTTTAAGAGGAACGAGGCGCTTTAAAAGGAGTCCGCTTACGGGACGACTTTTTGTTTTTTTCGTAGTCGAGTTCTCTCAGCTTCTTAAGAATACGACCAAAGTAGTCTTGCATATAGGACTCTAGCGTTGAAATAGTACTGGGATCAATCTCAAAGGCATCATAGGTGTCATCCATAGCAGCATTCAGAGGCTTCCCAGCAGAAATAACTTCAGCAAATGCCAGCCGATCCGCCGTGTTCCAGCCCCATTCAAAAAAGCGGATAACGCGCTTGGCCCCCTTCAACAGTCCTGCAGGCAAACTCAGAATCTTAGCTTCTTCTCCAGAGAGATTTTCGCAAAGCTGGACAATACCTCGAGGCGTCCAGGCTTTTGGCCCCGCTAAATCAAAGGTTTTTCGACTGACCTGAGGCTGCTTTAGGGCTTTGACAGCAAATTTCGCAATATCTTGGGTATCCATAAACGCAATGGACGAGCCTTCACCCATCAGCCACACAGCCTGCTTATCTAAGATCGGAATGGCGTACTGACCAATCAGCCCCTGGAAAAATCCGCAGGGCCTCAGAATGGTGTAGTCCAACTTAGTCTCGGCTAAAAAACTCTCGGTGCAGGCTTTCATATCCATTAATGGAACGTGGGCATACTTGTCTGCATCCATAATCGAAACGAAGACGAATCGCTTGACAGCCGCCGCTTCTGCAGCCTGAATTAAAGAGACTTTACCATCCCAATCAACAACTCGGGTGCTGCCCGGATCGGTAGGGCGCGTTGTTGCAGTGTCAATGACCGCATCCATACCCTGCAGCGCAAGCTTTAGGCTATCTGGCTTGCTCAGATCACCCTGAACAAGATTGGCTCCCCACTCCTTTAAGAATGAGGCTTTGCGAGCATTGCGGACCAGACAAGACACTTGATATCCCTCATCTATGGCATGACGAACAACCTGCCGTCCTAACGTTCCAGTAGCACCAACGATGAGTAATTTCATGAGGGATAAAGTAGAAATCTTAACTTTTGTAATACTTTATCAGAAATTGCCGAACAGCACAGATCTCCCACGGAGAAGCAGCGGATCAGATGGCATTAATGAGTGCTATGGCGTTGTTTCGTTGGGGAACAAATCCAGGCGCTGGACCATCAATAAAACCTGAGCAAATTCTATGGCAGTACCCGACTGACTTAGGACAGCCTTTCTTTAGCACAGACGGGTTTCAGCCATTTTATGTCCTAATCAATACGTGTACCGCTATACTTCGCAGTCCAGTGAGTAAACCTCAATGTTGACTGAGTCTCCAAGCCTTCCCCAGCATCTTAGATGCTGGGGATTTTGTTAGATATTCAAGGCCTCACGCCCGTCGTTGTCCACTGGTCAACCTGAATTTCGTCACGAACGCCCGCTCGAAACTGGAGTGGCTCCGTTGGCCCAACCGAGCCACCCGTCTGTGGGTTGGCATAGAGGCCTGAATCGAGGATGTTCGTAAGCTTGTTGTTCTCGATGATGGCATTAGAGCCGATGCCATCCTGTAGTAGAGGGCGAGGACTATCGGGCGCGCTCTCGAAAATATTGCCCGCAATCTTAATGCTCTGAAAGTCAGTACTGGGATTGAACTGAAACAGAGCCAGAGGCTGGGGGTTACCCAGCGCCCGTACATGATTGTTTATAAATTCAACATTGTTGTAGCCAGGACGTGACCAGAATATGCCCCTACCGACGTTCTGAATCAGATTGTTTTGCATTAATAGAGGCCCTGGGGAAGGCTGCCTGCCATGATCGCTAATCAAGTTGCCCTGGTTCTCTTGGGGCTTGAAATCAAAGAGATTGTGGTTGATTCGCACGTTGTTGCGCGCAAACTCAATGGCGTAGGATCGGCGAATAACGTTGTGATGAATATGAACAGCCAGTGCGCTGCTATCGAGGACCGGGCCACCCCCAAACTTAGGGATCGAAATAGTACCTTCGATGTAATTATGGTCAATTTCAAAGCCAAAAATGTTGTCGAAGGGGTACTCAATGGCGAAACGACTTCTAATATCGTTGTGATGAAATCGACAATTTCTGCCGCTTCTTCCTTTGAAACCAAAGAATCGACGGTCACCTTTCCCTGAAGCCCGCACACGGTTGTTCCAGACTTCACATTCTTGGGGGTTTTGGTCAAAGAGGACGCCGCCCACCGCCCGCCGGATCTTGCCGTCAATCTCTTTCTCGATGTATCCCCCGGCATCAATAAAGTCATTATCGTGAATCCGCGTCTGCACCATGTTAAAAGTGCGAACGCTACTCCACATAAAATCTCGTAGCTCAAGGCCTGCAAGCGTTAGCCGCTGCGAACGCTTGCCGTAAACGGCACCGTGCAGCTGTGGTCCCTGCAGGCTCATGTCCCGGATGGTGACGTTGTTCTGTCCCTCAACAATGAAGAGGTAGGCATTCGGATCTTCAAGTTTGGGGAGTAAGCCAAGTCCAGGTTGCCATGTGGCAGCGCCCCGTACGGTGGTTTTGTCCGCCCCCTGCCCGCAAAGGGTTGTGCCAGTCTGAAGCCTCAATGATTGGGGTAGCTCAAAAACGCCTGCGCTCAGGGCGATCGTTTGACTGTTAGCAACGGCTCTCTGTAAGGCTTCAACGGTACGAACCGGGGTGCCGTTACACGCCTCACCACTGGTAGGCAATGGAACTGGCTCAGGGTTGCTGCCGGCACTGGCAACGGACGGTGGCAGTTCTTTGACCTTCTCAATTTTGAGGTCAACATCTGCAGGCTTAGGATCTTGTCTGGCAGCTTCGCTTGTGGCTTTGCTATCTCCGCAGGCCGTCACTATTACGGCGGAAACGAGCAGTATGGCTCGAACACTATTAGCTTTCAAGCGCATTAGGGTCACCTTGATTCAGCTTAAAGTCCAACATAGACCTAGTTCTCTCGAGTCTAGTCTGCTGAGGCTATTTTGGCTGCTTGCAAGCAACTAACGTAACTTTGTGAGGTACCCCAATCGCCTTTTTGCTGGAGGTAACTCGCTCCTGCTTCTAACGCAGCAACAAGTAGTAGAGCGCACCAGAGGATTTGATCACGCCAGCCCGATCAGCTGCTTTAGAGCCAGTACCCATAAAAATGTCCACACGACCGGGGCCTTTAATAGCGCTGCCGGTATCGTGATCGAGCACATAGCGACTCACGTCTTGAAATTCAAGCTGGTCCGCACTATTGAAATAGGGTAGCTGGGTCTGGATCAGCGCCAGCGCACCCGGCGGCATGATGGATTTATCGGTGGCAATGGAACGCTCTGCAGTGACGGGAACGCTTAGACTGCCCATTGCGGGAGAGCCATGGGTCTCTTGAAAGAACACAAAGCTTTTGTTGCGAGGCAAATAGCGATCCAGATCGGCGGGCTGTTTTTGAAAATGGTCGATGAGGGCAGGCAAGCTCACCTCCTCCGGTGTAAAAATACCGTCGCCAATCATCTCTTTGCCAATGCTGGTGTAGGGATGCTGGGTTTTTCCCGCAAATCCAACGGTCATGGTGCCGCCGTCGGTGAGACCCAGTCGAGCTGACCCCTGAACCTGGACGAGGAAGGCCTCAAGGCGGTCGCGCAGCCAAACCAGCTCTAGCCCCTTGAGCTGCCCCTGAGACCCCTGGAGGCCGTCAGTACCTTCAAGTTGCTCACGGGTGGGATTGGGGGTGGGCCACTGCGCAAGGGCTGCAGGGGCTTTGTAGAGCGGATATTTAAATTCAGCAGTGGGTTTTCGACTGGCGGTAAAGGTGGCTTCGTAGTAGCCCGTAAACAGCACGGTGCCCTGTTCGTCGTTGCCGACAGACTTATAGAAGGAGAATTCACGCTTGACAGCTTCTGCAAGCGCTTCAGGAGAGGGCGACTGCACGACGAGCTGACGAAACCGCTGGACGCTCTCACGAACGCGATCTCGAGTGATTCCCGGTACGGCATAGTCCTGATAATCTTGCTCTGATTTTGAAGTTCGCAGATATTTGAGGCTGTCGTCTAGCGCCCTGAGCAGGGCAGCTTTATCCCCTGCCTTGCCCGTTGAACTCACCCAAAGTTGTGGATCGAGGGCCACACCCTGCGGCAGCTGATCAATTTGTGTCGTTTGCAGGGGGGCACCCGTTGATGTGGAAGCAGAAAGTGCGATCGCACATCCCAGAACAAAAGGCGCTGTAATTTTCAACATAAACAGGAAAACTCAAAAACCTGAAACATCATACCGTTAGAAACGGTCGACGCTAGAAGAGAATACAGGTTCCACCCGAATAGCCGAAATGCTAGAAGGGCGAATGACCATATACTCACCCTGAATCGTTTTGAGGGGAATATTAATAAAATCACGGGAGTCTGACTTGGGCACTAGCTCATTGCTGTACCAATGCTGGAACTCCTGAATCGTGGCAAAGCGAACTTCCTCTCGATGACCACCCTCTAGAAAGAGATGGGCTGCAAATTCATTGGCGGTTCTAGACATGGCGGAATCTCTGCGCGGACATCGACCTCATTATGGACAAAAATACAGGCAAGATGACCATCGCTATGCGTTAGACTATCCTCACCCTAGGTTAAAGGCTATTGTGAGTGAGTAGTATATCCTAGAAAAGGTTCCTTCATCTACCAAAAATTCTAGATGTCAGCGCTAAAAATCTTTAACCCGACGGGATGGCTAGGGGGGCAAGAAGCGAATCCTCCGCTACTGCAAGAGACAACGGCTGCCATTAATCAGGGCGCAAAAGCAATTTTGATTGACTTTACCCATGTCACCTTTGTTGACAGCATGGGCGTTGGCATTCTCGTCCGTATTCTCAAACGAGCTGAGAAGGATGGTTGCCACCTCTATCTTTGCGCAATGAACTCCAGTGCACGCATGATCATGGATATGATTGGCGTCGATCAGGTCTTTGATATTCATCCTGATCGTGAATCCGTAGACAGAGCCGTCGCTGAGCGATTTAGCTGAAGTTTGAATGCTTCGGAGACAACACAGTACTCTAGGCAAAGCGACGAGCCTTAGATATTCTCAATGGCCGTTGGCACAGATCTTCCTCTGAAGGTCGATCCGCAGCAGCCAATCACAACAATTAACTACTGGTAAATGTGGCACTGTGCCAAGATTCTCCTGGCAAGGGATTCACGCCAGCGAGCATAGCTAACGACAGTCGTTGGGCAAGGACTACAAACAACCTGTCGCTTAGAGCTGGGAATCGTTGACCCATAAATTCGTTGGCGTTTACGAAACCTCGCAAAACTTTACTCAATCTCAGCGCGTCTCCTCTTAGGTAAATGCTACGATTTTCACTAGCTAGGGGTGCCTGAAGCATCAGGCTGAGATCACACCCTGAGAACCTGAGACCGGTTAGCACCGGCGGAGGGAAGCTGTCAATTAGAGGAACTAAATATGCGCAGTGAATGGGTCGCCAAGCGACAGGGCCAGGGCAATGTCTCGCAGATGCACTATGCCCGTCAGGGTATCGTCACTGAAGAGATGAATTACGTCGCCCAGCGGGAGAAGCTACCCGCAGATTTAATCCTTGAAGAGGTCGCTCGGGGTCGCATGATTATCCCCGCCAACATCAATCACACCAATCTAGAGCCGATGGCGATCGGCATTGCCTCAAGCTGTAAGGTGAATGCCAACATTGGTGCCTCCCCTAATTCCTCCGATATCAATGAAGAGTTAGAGAAGCTCCATCTGGCGGTCAAGTACGGGGCCGATACTGTGATGGACCTGTCCACGGGTGGCGGTAATCTAGACGTGATCCGCACAGCTGTGATCGGTGCTTCTCCTGTGCCCATTGGTACGGTGCCCATCTATCAGGCACTAGAAAGCGTCCACGGCAATATTGAGAATCTCACTGCAGATGACTTTTTAGCAATTATCGAAAAGCATGCCCAGCAGGGGGTCGATTATATGACCATCCATGCCGGGATCTTGATTGAGCATCTGCCGCTGGTGCGAAATCGCATTACCGGCATCGTTTCTCGGGGGGGCGGCATCCTCGCTCGCTGGATGCTGCATCACCACAAGCAGAATCCGCTCTATACCCACTTCGACGACATCATTGAAATCTTCAAGAAGTACGATGTCTCCTTTAGTCTGGGTGATTCCCTCCGACCGGGCTGCACACACGACGCCTCTGACGAAGCACAGTTGGCAGAGCTGAAAACCCTCGGCCAGCTGACTCGCCGCGCCTGGGAACACGACGTTCAGGTAATGGTGGAAGGTCCAGGACACGTCCCGATGGATCAGATCGAATTCAACGTCCGTAAGCAAATGGAGGAGTGTTCCGAAGCTCCTTTCTACGTTCTAGGGCCGCTGGTCACCGATATTGCACCGGGCTATGACCACATCACCTCTGCGATCGGTGCAGCGATGGCGGGCTGGTACGGTACGGCGATGCTCTGCTATGTCACGCCGAAGGAACACTTGGGCCTGCCCAATGCTGAAGAC